>JASFHJ010000078.1:0-6613 GCA_050123255.1 Dehalococcoidia bacterium | reverse complement strand
GGTCTGACCTTGAAAAACTCCCATTCCTCCCGGTTCATTCCGGGTTTTTCACCGGAAGATTGCCAGTATCGTTCCAGCTTTTCATGCCGGCTGCCTGCCGGTTTCAAATCCGGGAACGTGCCGTTTCTTTGTGATGACAGCAGTCCGGCCGTGCCTGAAAACAGCGCCTGCAAGCGACCGGGGCCGTCTTCTTCTGCCGAATACTCGTCCACCAGTTTCTCCAGTGTTGACAGTGGCAATAGTCCCGCCAGCTTTTTCATCTGTTTTTTATTCCTGGCATAACCGAGTGACTCCATAATCGCGGCGTACAGAGCCTGTTCCGCCCCTACCCGGTATATCTCTTCTTTAAAACAGGTTACTTTGTTACTAAATCTTTCTTCACCGGCGGATTCGAGGATTTCCCGGAGGAACGATTCACCCCGCCGGTGGATTATGTCGCCGCAGGGCAAAGCCGGGTTATCGAGACAGACGCCCCGTCCGGAAGGGGCGGCGATGTATTTGTCCAGTACCAGCGTCGGTATGGAAGTGCCGTTCTGGAGACAGACCGCTTTTGCCCTGTCCCGGTGATAGACCACGTGAAGGATGACGCCGTTATACGCCGGGTCACGGTGGTGACCGTGCCCCCACCAGCCGCTGGAATTAACGTGTATTTCTATATTACCCCGCAACCGCCCCCGGCCGTTATCAATCACGGCATCCACGAAATCGGCACCCCGGTCGCTGCTTATCATCCCCGGGTAGACTACACTGACGGGCTGGCCGTCCTCCGTTTCCAGGTCGGTACGCCCGGTGACGTGTTGCCGCCAGATTTCCATGACAGCTCTTTCCGGGAGAGTTGACACCGGCATTTTTCTCCTCTTCAGGAAGAACGGGCATTATCCAGCGAAACGCGGTACCGGTACAACGCCGCCAGGGAAAATATGGCGTCTTCATCGCTGGCATAGCTGGGAATACGCCGGGCTAGAAAACCCCGGTGCATATCCAGGTAAATCTGCCGGTCTCCCAGGGGCGCCACCGCCATGACGGGTTTAGCGGGGTACCGGTCTTTAAGGTCGGCGATAAGTGCCGGTACGTCACCACCGGGCATCCAGTCGATGGCCCCGGTGATGATGATAACCGCGTCAACGCCTTCATCCTCCAGCAAAGCCCGGGTTACCGTTCCGTAGGTGGCTTCAAAACCGCTGGCTTCGATGGCTGTCCAGACGTCCACGGGACTGCGCACCCGCCACCAGTCCGGATAAACGGTCTGGATGATTTCCTTCGTCCTGTCGGACAGTTCGGCGATTTGCAGTCCGTTCTTGGCGCAGGCATCCACCGAGGTAACGCAGCCCGAACCGGATAAATTGATGATGCCCACCCGGTTCCCTTCCGGAAGCGGCAGCTGGACAAAAGCCCTCATAACATCCCACAACCGGTCGAAACTCCCTACCCGTATGATTCCCGCCTGCCGGAAAGCGGCATCGTAGACCCTGTCCTCGCCGGCAATAGAGCCGGTATGGCTGATGGACATTCCCGCCCCGGTTTCCGTGACGGCCGACTTGATGGCAACTACCGGTTTCCTCCTGACGATGCGTCGGCTTGTATCCAGAAAGCGCCGCCCGTCCTTGACACTTTCCAGGTACATGGCGATATACCGCGTAGACTCGTCATCTCCGAGGTAATCCAGCATGTCGCTTTCATCCACATCGCATTTGTTACCCAGGCAGGCAACCTTACTGATGCCTAATTCGGAATTAATCAGCGGCAGGTAAACGCCGGTAAACAGCCCCGTCTGGCCGATAAAGCCCACCGGACCCGGTTTAATCGTATCGTTGGGGAGAAAGGTAACGTTCAACCTGCCGAGGCTGGTATCGAAGTTCACGGAAGGGTTCATCGTCCCGACGCTGTTGGGTCCCATCACTCTCACCCCGGTCTGGCGCGCCAGCCGGGCTATCTCTTCCTGTATTCCCACCCCGGCTTCGTCCATTTCACCGAAACCGGCCGATTCGATTATCACCGCCTTTATTCCCCGGTCAATGCATTCCCGAAAGGACGCCAGTACCCGGGACGGCGGCAGTACGATGAGAGCTAATTCCGGCGTTTTCGGTAATTCACCAAGAGCGGAATACATTTTCAGCCCCAGGATTTCATCAGCGGCGGGGTTTACCGGATATATTTGCCCGGCGTATTGAAGCCTCAGGAGATTTTCTATGATATTGTAGCCACCTTTACCCGGCGTCCGGGAAGTACCGATAATCGCCACGCTGCGGGGTTCGAAGAAAGGTTTCAAGCTTTTATTGTTATTCTGCCCCAAGTCCAGCCCCTTTCCGGCGGTAGTCCCGTCTTTTCCCGCACGTTATTTCGCAGCTGTTATCCCGAAATACTCCGGTGGCTCGTTCCGTATATTTTACACGGTATCGTGTATATTGTCAACGCTTTTTCCGATTCTTCAGGGCATCGTATCTGAAATTAGCCTGTTCGGCTACCATTGTAAGTAAAGTCGCCGAAGTACCGCGGGGCTGATACATCCCCGTTTCCCATTCGCTGATGGTCTGCTGGCGTGTACCGAGTTTTTGGGAGAGTTCGCTCTGCGTCATCCTCAGGTGTTTCCTCAGCGCCTGGATTTTTCGCCCGTCCCAGGTCAGGGATCCGTTATCCTGTTTTCTGGCCATGCAGGCATGATACACGATTTAGTGTAAAGAGTCAAAGTAAAATCCGGTTCCAGCCTATCTTTATACAGACCACGATTAAAAAGGGTAAAAACGCGATTATTTAAAAGTGATATTAGCAGTATTCGTGAGTATTCAAGAGCTATTCGACTCTATATTACTCTGTACTGGTTTCTATGGAGTTGCGATGCACGCCGATCTACGGTATTATGTAGATGTTAGCACTCTCGTCCTGAGAGTGCTAAACAACGTCAGGAAATACCAGCTGTTTAATCTAGAAAGGAGGTTTGGTATGGCAACAAAATTACAGCCGCTGGCTGACCGTGTTCTGGTAAAACCCATTGAAAAAGAAGAGATGACCAAGTCGGGCATATACCTGCCGGATACAGCCAAGGAAAAACCACAGGAGGGAGAGGTGCTGGCCGTGGGCCCGGGTAAGATGTCCGATGACGGCAAACGCATCGAAATGGACCTCAAAGTGGGCGATGTTGTGATTTACGCCAAATACGGCGGTACGGAAATCAAAGTAGATGATGACGAACTGATCATTCTTCGCGAAAGCGATATTCTGGCGAAGAAATAAAAATAACTAGGGAAGCCAAGGAGGAAGAAAATGGCAAAACAAATGATATTTGGCGAAGAGGTCAGGCAAAAGCTCAAGAAGGGCATCGATGCTCTCGCCGATTCGGTAAAAGTTACTCTGGGGCCCAAAGGACATTGCGTAGCCCTGGATAAAAAATGGGGAGCCCCCTCGGTGATTGACGACGGCGTTACTATCGCCAAGGAAATCGAACTCCCGGATCCTTTCGAGAACATGGGCGTCCAGCTGGTCAAGGAAGCCGCCAGCAAGACCAACGATGCCTGTGGCGACGGTACCACCACCTCAACGATTCTGGCTCATGCCATCATTACCGGCGGATTCAAGAACGTGGCGGCCGGCGCCGATGCCCTGGCCCTCAAGAGGGGCATCCAGAAAGCCACCGCCGCTATCGTCGAGGAGCTTAAGAAGGCCTCCATCGAAGTTAAAGACAAGGAACAGATTGCCCAGGTGGGCACCATTACCGCCAAGGACCTTGCCATCGGCGAGTTACTGGCGGAAGTCAAGGAAAAAGTGGGTAAGGACGGGGTTACCACCGTAGAAGAGTCCAAGGGTACCCAGGACGAGGTTGAATACGTCGAGGGTATGCAGTTCGACCGCGGTTACATCAGCCCCTATTTCGTTACCAATGCGGAACGCATGGAAACGGTTATCGAAGATCCCTACATTATGATCACCGATAAGAAAATCTCGGCAGTCGCCGACCTCTTACCCGCCCTGGAGAAAATCCTGCAGGTATCCAAGAACCTGCTTATCGTAGCCGAAGACATCGACGGCGAAGCCCTGGCGACTTTAGTAGTCAACAAGCTTCGCGGCACCATCAACGTCCTGGCGATTAAAGCCCCCGGTTTCGGCGACCGGCGTAAAGCCATGCTGGAAGACCTCGCCATTCTCACCGGCGGCACCGTAATCTCCGAGGATGTCGGCCGCAAGCTCGATTCGGTCACCGTGGAAGACCTGGGGCGGGCCCGCCGCGTTACCTCCGACAAGGATAACACCACCATCGTCGAAGGCAAGGGCGAAGAGGAAGCCATCATGGGCAGGATCAAGCAGATCAGGGCCCAGATTGAAGAGACCACCTCCGATTTCGACCGCGAGAAGCTCGAAGAGCGCCAGGCTAAACTGGCCGGCGGTGTCGCTGTCATCAAGGTCGGCGCTTCCACCGAGGTCGAGCTTAAAGAGAAGAAGCACCGCGTCGAGGACGCGCTTTCGGCCACCAACGCCGCTATTGAAGAGGGCATCCTGCCCGGCGGCGGCGTCGGTCTGCTGAGCGCTCTCCCGGTACTGGATACTCTGAAGCTTGAGGGAGACGAAGCCACCGGGGTCGAGGTTGTTAAAAAAGCCATCATGGAACCACTACGCTGGATTGCCGATAATGCCGGCCAGGACGGTTCCGTTATTATCGACAGAGTTAAAAGCAGCCCCAAGGGCGTCGGTTATGATGCCGATAAGAACGAATTCGTGGACATGGTAGAAAAGGGCATTATCGATCCCACCAAAGTAGTGAGGACCGGACTGGAGAATGCCGCCAGTATTGCAGTTATGGTACTGGTTACCGAGTCACTGGTTGCCGATATACCCGAGAAGGAACAGGCACCGGCGATGCCGGGCGGCATGGATGGCATGGGTGGCATGGGCGGCATGATGTAAGCCACTGAACATATTAGTTCTTGATGCAGCCCCGGACAATGAACCGGGGCTGCTTTTTATCCCCTACCGGGGTGTTCAAGAGAGGATCCTGCTCTCTTTTCCCTGATGGGCAGGTAGGCCGGGACAACAAATTACACCGGGGAAGGGGGATACGGGGTTATCGGGTGATGAAAAAAATTGACCCGAATTCGAGTATATCCGTATACTGGTAATAGAAGATATGACAAACACTATGGAATCCACAGAAAACTGCGGGGTCTGCGGTAAAGAACTCACCTACGGAACCGATACGATTTCAGTAGAATGCGACTTCTGCGGAAAAACGGCACAAGCCCAGATATATTGCCCTGACGGACATTACGTCTGCGATAACTGCCACTCCCAAAAAGCGCTGGACGTTCTGCGCGAAGTATTGAAATCTACCTCCGGCGCTGACCCTGCGGAATTACTGGAAAAGGTCATGTCACACCCCGCGGTACCGATGCACGGGCCGGAACACCACGCCATCGTTCCGGCGGTAATCGTGGCGGCGGTGAAAAATTCAGGATATCCCGTCCCGGAGGGAGCCGTGGGAAAAGCCATCGAGCGTGGTTCCAAAGTACCCGGCGGCTGGTGCGGCTTATACGGCGCCTGCGGGGCTGCCATCGGTGCGGGCATAGCCGTCAGCGTTCTCACCGAAGCGACCCCCCTCACCGGGCCCGCCCGTTCTCTGGCCAACGAAGCCACTTATATGGCGCTGAGAAAAATGCTGGACGGAGGACCGCGCTGCTGCAAAAGAGCCAGCCGGAGAGCCATTGAAGCAGCAGTGGATTTCCTGAAACAACGACTGGACATCAGCCTGGAAAGCAAAACCAGGCCTGTATGCAATTACTCTGAACGCAACAAAGAATGCATACTTGAAGATTGTGAATACTATACAAGAAATAACTAATGTTATTTAATCAAAACCGGGATAGTGTTCCTCTATAGTCCGGCCTTTCTTAAAATAAACCGCATAAATTCCTGTGTCTTTCTGATGTCTCCGGGCGGGTCTCCGTAGTGCCAGGCCATTGCCTGCTTTATCAACCGGGTCCATCTCCTGTCCGAATTGGCGATTGCCCACTCGGCTGCGCGTAATTTTGTAGTGATAGCACCGTGTACCAGTGTATACCGAGCACGACACATCGTAAGGACTACATACGGCTGATAACCTTCACCAGTGAAAAATTCAGGATGGTCGAGCCAGGGTGTCCAGTTTTGACGAAGGAGGGTTAGAACAGCTTGACGCAACTGCTCCGGTTGTACGGGGTCGATAAATGTTTGCGGAGGCGGGCCGATGATTACCACACCTTGAGTGTAGAGAATATGGCGGATTATTACCCAATGGGAGTCCGGGCGCGTGACAAGGAATTCCCTTTCATGAACCAGAGGACAAGCTGGGCCATCCGAGCGGTGGACCGGCATGGCATACAGCGGCATATAAGCTCCTTCCAGCCTGGTTGTCCATTTCTTACCGCTATCATACAAGAGTTTATGCATGGTCTCTAAATCTGTAATAAGATTCCGGGGTAATTCATCGCGGGTGACTACCAGGAAGTCGATATCGCTACGGTCGGAATCAAACTCGCCGATAGCGAGAGAGCCATGAAGGTACATACCGATAAAATAATCCTCGAGGACAGCTCGCACGTTTTCCAATAAAACGTGAAGTATCAAATTAACATCTGGATAGGAAGTC
>JASFHJ010000077.1:0-6664 GCA_050123255.1 Dehalococcoidia bacterium | reverse complement strand
CAGCTACCCGACCACGAATCCGCAGAAAGTGACGTTCAAGTCCAGCTTCGGCAGCGGCGAAGCTAACTATGCCTGGAACGAGTGGGTGGTCAAGAACGACTCCAGCGAGGTATGCCTTAATCGTAAGGTGGAAAGCCTCGGCACGAAGTCGGGAGGAAGCTGGACTCTGGAAGTAGACATTACACTAAGTTAGGGGATTTAGCCTGATGGCCGATATAACATATCCTGCGGCGTTGAAAACCGACTACGAAAAACCTGGTGCCGTTTATTCCCTGATAGGGCAGATGCGCCTTGAGCATAACCGCCGGGGCGCAAAAGCTCGTTGGGAACGGAGAAGACGAGAGGACGGACAGGCGGATTATTGAATGAGGACTCGGTATGATCATAAAGTTTAACCCTTCGGGGACGCATATACACAAAGACAAGCTCAAGGTGCGCCTGGATTTTTACCCGGATGCCACCGACAAGGCTTATGAATATCACTACGTCGACCATTACGACCGTGAGCCGGCGCAGGAAGAATGGGAGAATCCCGAACTGCTTGAACTGATACCTGCGCATAAAGAATTAAATCCGTGCCTCTGTATGTTCGTTCAGATAGACGAAACCACGACTTTACAGGATTTGCAGAAACACATTAACGATAAGTATGATGGCTCTTTTATCAAAACGCTGGACGATAACATAATCCTGACCGACAGCGCCCACCGTGTAAGCGCTCTTTGCAGGGGTAAGAATACAATATCATCGAAGAGGGTTTCTACAGCAGATGAGACGGCGCTAGTAGCTTCTAAAAACATTGAGTTAAGGCAACTAGCAGTTGAGAAAAAATCTAACGGCGAATCAAGAATTATAGAACCTCAATCCATAACACTAGGCAATGCGGCTATAGATAGGGCATCATCAGGTTCAGGAGGATATACCCGTATTGATATGGTAAACCCTGCCGATGGTACGGGAACGATAGACACTTGGGAAATGTGGTTTGCGACTGATGGCTCTGGTTTTGAAGTAGCTACTTTCTATGAGTTCGCACTCCTCGGATGGGCTACGCACGACTATGAGGAGATAGGGGACGTAACAGCCGGTAGCAAGCAAACATTCAGTGGACTTGATACCGACGTGGAAACCGGGGAATACGCTGGCTGTTACTTTACCGGAGGCTCAATAGAACGTGACCTTTCCGGCACAGGCTATCGCTATGCTTCCGGTGACTGGATACCGAATGACAGTAAATACTTCAGTACTCAGTCTGATAGAACTCTCAGCCTTTACGGCACCGGCACGGAAAGCGGTGGGGAGGTTGAGAAGTTATCTGCGGAAAGCGGCGCCGGAGTGGAAACGAAAGCCGACTTCCCCGGCGGAGAGATAACCGGTGGTGAGTCGGGGAACGGCGTTGATACCGAATCAGAACTTGAACGTGAAGTAAGTACCGGGGATACCGCCGCCGGAATAGAATCAGGCACTCTCGATACGGGCGGCATCGTCGAACGGTACGCCGGAGAAACCGGAACCGGCAGCGAGGCTGTCGGTGATAGGGAAATACCGGCATCAGAATCGGGAACCGGAACGGAGATGAAAGTTGACTTCCCCGGCGGGGAAATAACCGGTGATGAGTCGGGGAACGGCGTTGATACTAAATCAGAATTGGAAGGCGAAATGGGTGCCGGGGATACTGCCGCCGGAATGGAGTCAATCACTCTCGATACGGGCGGCATCGTCGAACGGTACGCCGGAGAAACCGGAACCGGAACGGAGACGGCCGAAATATCAGAAGGCAGGACTGCCTACGATTCCGGCGCCGGCAATGAAGAATCCGTCATCATTCCCGTCTTCTTCGGGGATGATAGCGCGATAGGGCTTGATTTGAGCATACTGTTTAAAGACGCTTTCGATAGCGATGCCGGTGATAGCGACGATAGATTGAAGGCTCTGGTCGGTTCGGCAGGGATTGGCGCGGGCAGACGCTTGCCCGGCGGTTCAGCCAGGGTGCAAATACCGTCCGAAAAGACCGGGATTCCATCCAAGGGGGTAAACAAATGAATTTAACCGAGATGATAGACATAGTGAGACAAGACCTGCATGACGAGGATAGCGGCAATTACCGCTGGACGGATAGTGAATTAACGCGGCACATCAACCGGGCTGTCAAGGAATTCTCCGAAAGAGTGCCGGGACCGGCCCGGGCTACCTTGGCGACGACGGCTGATTCACGGGAAATCGATGTATCCGGGTTGAACGACCGGATTATGATAGAAGCCGTGGAATACCCGGTAAATACCTACCCGCCCTCGTTTCAGAGGTTTTCTATCTGGGGGGACCTCCTGACCATTATCAGTGGAAGCGAGCCCGACGGTGCGAACTGCTACGTTTATTACGGCACGTTACACACGCTGGATGTGCAGGGTTCGACCGTTCCCCCGAAATACGAAGACCTGGTGGCGACGGGTGCCGCCGCCTATGCCGCCCTGGAATGGGCCGCTTACGCCATCAACAAGGTGAACGTGGGAGGAGCAGATGTCGCCCGGGAATTCCGGCAGTGGGGCAGCGAAAGACTGGCGGCGTTCCAGGAGGCACTGGAAAGGCTAGGGAGACGGCAGCGGGTAAGGGTCCAGAGACTTTTCGGGGCTGATTAACGGAGATAAAGATGAGAGAACTGACGACAACACTGCTGGCCGCCCAGAAGAAGGCGACGCGAACTCCATGCGTGAAGGTAATGGCGACGAACCGTATTGCCGGGGTAATCAGGTACGACTGGGAAAGACTCTATACCGGCAGCGAAGACGATTATTTTCATGGCGCAGCTTTACCGGGCGACGGTTCGTTGATAAGAGCCAGAGTGACCCCGCCGTCCGACTCGCAAAAACTGTACCGGCAGCGGTTGGCTAGTCCCGGGCCGTCCGGTGATTTCAGCCAGTGGACCTATACCGGGCAGTACAACGTGGTGGCGGTAGCTGCCGCGGCAGCGGGGTCGGAAGTCTCTATCTTCTGGATTAAAACCAACCGGGAAATCCGCAGGACCAAGAGCACTGACTACGGCGACAGCTGGGGCAGCCCCGAGCTGGTGGACTATACGCCGACCACCAATATCGGGGGTATTGCGGTGGCCTATAAGCCCAACGGTGACCTGGCTGTTTTCTACGCCGACCAGTCGACTTTATACGTTAAGAAGAATATCAGCGGGCAATGGCAGTCGGCGGAAAGCTGGGACAAGAGTACCGGCGAAATCACCGGGGCAACGTGCGTGTATGGTGACGACTGGAACCTGCTTATCACCGGGCAGGATAGCTCCGGTAACTACAAGTTGTGGACTTTGGTCTACGGCGACGGCGGCGAGGTGACGGCGGGGGGCTGGTCAGCTTTGTTTGAGATAGCCTCGGCGCCTTCCGGCGGTGATTTCGAGTTCCGGCAGCCGTTTCTGGATAAAACGGACGTTTACCGCTGTTTCTTTATAGAGAAGTTCACCGGCACCGAAGCCTCCAGCCGGCCTTACCGTTTGAACACCATTGTCGATACGGAATTTTCAGACAACCTGTGGCGGGAACCGGTGCCTTTCAATCTCAACTCCGAATACGGGGTGGCGATAACCCATCACGGTGACTATGCCTGGCTCTCCACTCCTTACGGGGTCTGGAGGGCGGAGAAATCGATGCAAACCCTTGACCTCACCGCGGATGTCGTTTCCGTGAAGAACGAAGCCGGTCTCAGCGGCGGTCAGATCACGGTGGAACTCAGGAACGGCGACGGGCGTTATGCGGCGCCCGGCGAAGGCGACCTGTCCGTACTCGATATCGGCAGCCAGATTGAGGTAAGTCCGGGTTACATTACCACCGCCGGCAATGAATACAGCCAGGGATTGTGTTTTCAACTGGAAGCCTACGAGCATGCCAGCACCGGAGGCAAATCCCGCCTGGTGTTGACAGCCGGCGACGGCTGGCAATCTCTCGGCGACTGGAAAGCCGGATACCAGTTCCGGTGGAACAAAGATGCCCAGGAAAGGAATGTCCGGGAGATAGTGGCCTTTATCCTGGCCCGGGCGGGGATAAGGCTGGAAGTCGTCTCTCAATCCGATGATATCACCGCCTTTTATCCGGACATCACGTTGAATGCCGGCAGTAACGGGACGAGTATCATCCGGAGGCTGTTATCGCTTGTGCCCGACGTTATCTTCATCGAAGGAAGTACCGCATATCTGGTGAATCCTCTCCCGACCGATAGCACGGTGTATAGCTACGGAACCGATCACGTGATATTCGCCGGCAGGTACCGCCGCCGGGCGCAGGAAACCAACACTGCCCGGGTTGAGGGATACGATACCGCGGTAGAGAACATGGTACTGGCGAGCAGCTTTGCCTGGACCGAGATAGACAGGTTGTACGAGCGCGGAGAGCAGGTGGAGGACGGGAATATCGGTTCGGTATCTGAAGCTCAGCAGCGGGGACAGACGATACTGCGGGACGCTGAGATAGCATCGACTGACGGATATATCGTGGTACCGGCGAACTGCGGACAGCAGCTCTATGATGTCATCGAAGTCACCGACGAACGCGCCGGGTTCGATGCCCTGAAGAAACGCGTCACCGGGATAATGCTGGATTACCGCCCGCTGCTGGGTGAATATACGCAGCGCCTGCGACTGGGCACGGTTTAGGTATTCTGAAGGAGTAAGGTTAAAATGCAAATCAAGAAGGCAGAGCTAAAGAGCTTTAATTCCGGTAACTATACCGCCGTGGTGCGTTTATCGGGGAGTTATAAGGTGTATCTGGAGGACATAGCGGTAGCCCGGAACATTCCTTCAGGGGAGATGATTACCGGTAGAAAAACCGCGGTTCTTTTCCTTGATGAATACCAGCCTAAAGATGCGGTGGTAATTTCCGTTTATTCCTGAAATTCGGATTCATCGAGCTGCGCGTTAAGGTTCCGGATGGCTTTCAGGATTTCCTCTTCGGCGGCAAGCGCTTCGGCCGCAATGTTTTGTCTTATCAGGTTTTTACCCTGCTTGGCCCGGATTTCCCTCACGGTTTTCTGCACGTTGCGCAGGCTTTCCGGATCGATTGCCATTTCCGGCGATGATTCGGCAGCGGTTTCCCCGGTATTATCAGGCCCGGTGTCCTGCTGCTTTTCCGGTTTCTTTCGCGGTTTACGAGCGCATCCCGGTGGTATAGAATCTCTATCTACATCCGGTATGTCCGGATGAGCCAGCGGTTTGGCTTCTCCGGGTGTGGCTGAATCATTCTCCGGTTCCAGTGGCGGGGGGTCAACGCGCCAGTGCGGAGTCCTGCCGGTATTCACCGGCTTGTCCAGAGTATTCATCAGGTGCATTAAAACACGGTTCTGAGTGGCGGCGCCCCTCTGTAATTCATGAGAAGCCGCATTCAGACCCCGGATGGCTCCGGTATGCGAAGACAGGTGACGGGCGTACTTTTCAATTGCCCGGGAGAATTTATCAAGAGCCTGTTCGGTATCAGTCATTTTTTGTTCCGCCACCGCTACTTTCTGTGCCAGCGCCGCCTCGGTACATGGTTCGTAGTAATCCGGTTTGGCGAGAAATTTCAGGTAAAACCCCTGGATATTTTCGCCTATCTCCCGGCGGTAAAAAATAATCGACAATGCAGCGATAAATGCCAGCGATATTACTCCGCTGAAACGACTGCTGAAGAGGAGCGATATCGCCGATTCCAGCCCGGAGCCGGAAGGCAGTGAAAAGGCCCCGGCGGCAAAGAGAAATCCTGTAATACAGAAAATCGTGATAAATATGAGAAATAGTAAACGTTTCATCGTGCTGTCCGTCCGTGGAATCTGCCGGGTAGAGAATGGGGCGGTTAGCGTACCGCGCGGTATTTGAGATTATGTCAGTTCGCCGAGAAGGGATTTCAGACGCTCCATCAATGATTCTTTGAATTCGTTAAACTCCTCCCTGGTGATATAATCACCGCCGGTCCCCGGAGTTCGGCTAACGTTGCGCATCATCAGCGGAATACTCCGCTGGGCGGTTTCAAAAAGCGTGCGTGACTGGTCGTTGGCAATCAGCTTACTGAGAATTACCCGTAAACTGCGCCGCGTATTTTCTTCGCTGGTATCAAGTTCAACGGATATCTGTTCGATAGTCTTTCCGGCGACGATGGTCTCCAGCAGTTCGGTTTCCCTGGGTCCCAGGGGTGCCAGGATATTATCAAAATCGGCGTTTAGTTCCTCTACGCCCTTAAACTCCGCCAGAACCATGGCGGCGATTTCCTTTTGCAGCAGGGTATCGATGGCGGGGTGGCTTCCCTGGGATACGACCCTGATGATATCCAGCAGGTAATCGGGGTCGGAGTTCTTGGTAAGACAGGCGCTGGCGCCGCTTTTAATAGCCTGGAAGAGTTGGGTGTTATCGGCTTTTTCCATTATCAGTATCACCGACACCGAGGGAAGACTGCGCTTGATACGACGGGTAATTTCAGGTCCGTCGTATTTACCGTTATGCATGCTCAAAACCGCGATGTTGGGCGGATTAGCCATGATATGCGTCAGGGCGTCCTCGTTGCTGGTGGTCTCGCCCACAACTTCAAAATCGTCTTCCCCGGAGAGAATGAAATGAATGCCCTCACGGAAAAGAACCTGCGGGTCTGAAAGAAATACTCTCGCCTTTTCCATATCGCAAGTCTCCCGGTTAGATTGTTAC
>JASFHJ010000076.1:0-6753 GCA_050123255.1 Dehalococcoidia bacterium | reverse complement strand
AGGGCAATATATCAAGAGCGCTTATGTCACCACCACCATGGGGCCGGGCATCAAGCTGGACCTCGCCCAGACGCTTACCCTCACCGCCAGCTAAGCAAACCTTAATAATATCGATTTCCAAGAGGGCAACCGAAGCCCCTCTTTCTTTTTATCCGCACCCCTCCCCGGAAGTTATCATAATTTCGGCTTGACATTTCAGTCGAATAATTGTACAGTATATCTGTACAATATATGCTGATGCTAGGGAGAGAGATATGGGTACACAAACGACATACAGTAATGCTAGGGAATCCTTTCGTGCCTTATGGGATGAGGCAATATCAACACGTGAACCTATTATTATTACTCGTAGGGGTGCAGAGAATGTTGCTCTGATATCAGCAGATGAACTAAGTAGCATGATGGAGACGGTTCATTTGCTTCGTTCCCCGGAAAATGTCAGGAGATTGTTAGATGCGTTGAAACGTGCTTATGAAGATAGTGTGCAACCATCATCTTTAGAGGAACTCAAGCGGGAGTTAGGGGTTGAGTAGGAGAGAGCTTAAGCAAAGACCAAAGATAAGAAAGCCAGTGTTTCAGCCTGAGTTTAAAGAAGATTTGAAGTATTGGATTGATAAAAAATGGACAATTGCACTAAGGGCTTTAAAAATAGTAGATGAAATAATTCACCGAGACCCTTTTTCTGGCACGGGTAAGCCAGAGCTATTGAAGGGTCTTTCAAATACATGGTCAAGAAGACTTACACAAGAACATCGTATTGTCTATTTAGTCCGCGATGACCGTATTGATTTTCTTCAGGCACGGTATCATTACTAGATATACTCTTTCGTATTATCTTGTCCCATCTCATTACTATAATGGGAGGGACGGGCTGAAATACTAATCCAGTATAGCGGGGATAAGTGAACCAACCATAATGCTTTACACTATCTCGGCGGCTATGCTATAATAAATCGTTAACAACTGAAGAAAAACCCTGAGACAGCGGGTGTCCTTCAGCCGGAGGACTTAATGCGAATCGCCTGCCGAGGAGATACCGGTAAACAATACCGTTTGTTTATGTCCTCGTGCAGTCGCCATGGGGATTTTTCTTTATTGAGTACAGCCCGGAAAGTACGGACGCTTTCAGGAGGTAAACAATGCCTACGGAAAAGAAAGTAAACATCGTCGATGGTCTCCAGGAAGCCTTTACCAGATGCAGTATCGGCATACTCACGGACTACCGGGGACTTACGACGACCGAATTAAGCGCTTTACGCCGTAAGATGACCGAGGCCGGGGTGGAATACCGGGTGGTAAAGAATTCGCTGGCGCAGATAGCTTGCCGCAATGTCGGCAGGGAAGATATCGCCGACCTGTTTTCCGGACCGGTGGCCGTAGCCCTGGGTTATGGCGAGGTACCGGATACCGCTAAAGCCCTCACCGAGTATATCAGCGTAAATAAATCTACCCTTGAGGTAAAGAGCGGGTTTTTCGGCGATACCGTACTTACGTCTAAAGAAATTGAAAGCCTGGCTAAATTACCGACCAGAGAAGTATTAATCGCTCAGGTGATCGGGGGCATGCAGAGCCCCATTACCGGGCTCGTTAACGTACTGGCAGGCCCCATCAGGAATGTGATGGGAGCTTTACGGGCTAGAATCACACAACTGGAGGCACAGTAATCATGGCAGATGAAGAGAAGAAAGAAGCAGCAGCCGTAGAAGAACCGAAAGCTGAGGAACCAAAAGCCGAAGAGCCGAAGGCTGAAGAACCGGCTAAAGAAGAAGCCAAAAAGCCCAAGGCAGCCGAGAAACCGGCAGCGAAGTCGAAGAAGTCCGGCTCCATCGACAATATCATGGCGGCCATCAAAGAGATGAACGTCATGGAACTGGCGGAACTGGTCAAAGCCCTGGAGGAAGAGTTTGGCGTTAGCGCCGCCGCCCCGGTAGCGGTAGCCGCCCCGGCCGCCGGAGGTGCCGCACCTGCCGCTGATATCGAGGAACAGACCGAATTCACCGTGGTTCTCCAGGAAATCGGCGCCAACAAAATTAATGTCATCAAAGCAGTCCGTGAACTGACCTCGCTGGGTCTCAAGGAATCCAAGGACCTGGTGGAAGGCGCGCCGCAGCCGGTTAGAGAAGGCATTTCCAAGGAAGAAGCTGCCAACGCCAAGCAGAAGCTGGAAGCTGCCGGAGCCACCGTTCAGGTAAAATAGTGTAGTAGTTCAGCATTTGAATATTCCCGGCGGATGGCATATGATAGGCATTGAAAGCACTCCGTACCAGGGGGCTATTTAAGCTATGTCGCCGGGAGAAACTATTATACTGATGGCTGCCGGGGGTGGCTTCATCGTTCTCGGGATTCTGGGGATTCTCTGGGGCAGACGGGAAGAGAAAAAGATATTCGAAGCCCTTTCCCAGAAGTATGATTTAAGGGAGTTCTCCCTCGAACACGTTGAAGGTCCCCAGCCAGGAGCCCTGCGGATCGGCGGATGGATAGCCATCGTTCTGGGGCTGTTTCTGCTGATAATAGGTATAATCCTGCGGTTCGTCCTCTGAGAAAGCAATATGAATTGATGAAATCCCGGGAGCGTAGAGGATTCTCCCGGGATTTTTCTGTCTCACAATATCATTCCCGACCAAGGAGGTTCAGCGAAATGGGATATTCAATATTCAGCGAGACCATGGTGGAGATGCCCTGGACCGAAATCGAAAAGGCAGCCGGGCAGGACTCCATCGTTCTATTGCCGGTAGGTATCATCGAGGAGCACGGGCCTCACATGGGGCTGGCGGTGGATACCTATACCGCCTATCTCATGAGTGTACTAACCAAGCGTAATCTTGAAGCGGATGGCATCCAAACGCTCATTGCGCCGCCGCAGTACTGGGGAATCAGCGAAGGTACGGCCACCTTTGGGGGGACCTTCTCGGTCCGGAAAGAGACGATGAAATCCCTGGTATATGATATCCTGGCTTCGCTTCACCGGTGGGGACTTAACCGTGTCTTTGTCATCAACTGGCACGCCGATTACCGGCACTGTAAGACCATTCTCGAAGCGGCCGGGGAAGCCCGTGCCAGTACGGGTATCGATGTGCGATGCCTTATCCAGGCTTCGGATATCGTCCGCTTTCGGCTGACCGGCGACGAGGATTATATCCTGGTGCAGCAGTCGCCGCCGTCGATGGGCGAACCTTCGGAGTATGTGGATTATCATGCCGGTTCCCTGGAGACGGGATTTATGGCCCAATACTACCCTGATGATGTGGATTTGACTACGGCTTCCGGATTGCCGGACTCTAGGGTGACCGACGAAGACCTCCGGGCATTGGGCGGCAGCGAGGAGGAGATAAGGCAAACCATCCCTCAAGGTTATTTCGGTAATCCCGCTGCATATGATGCCGATAGAGCCAGGCAGTTCACCGAGGATTACGCCCGTGACCTGGCGAACACCATCTCCGATTTCCTCAAAGATGGCTAACCGACTAGTAATACATTTTCCCCGGTCCCGTGGTGTAGTGAAATACCGGGCGGTCCACCCGGCGGAATACCAGCGGGGAATGTTTTAGTCCTGCCGGGATAAACACCAGACTGGTTTTGGTAATTATATGCTTTTCGTCGCCCAGCCATAGCTCTACCTCGGCGCCAAGGTCGTAGGGATCGTCATGATTTGTCCCGAAGAAAGCGATAATTTCGTCATAATCGTGGGTGTGTGCTTTGGGACTTACCGCCTTGGCGGCTTCTATTTCCTCTTCGGAAAGAGCGGGACGGGGCATCACCCAGACGCATTCCATGTAGAAAGCCCCGGGGATTAGTTCGCTGTCCAGGTAGAGTACCCGGCCGCCTCTGCCTTTTCCTGCTGACGAAACCGGCGGATTCCAGGGTGCCTCGGACGCCGGGTGTTTTAGTTCGCTGACAATGTATTTGCCGTACTTGGATTCAGGCATACCGGTATCCTCCTCAGGTTTGGGATTTTCCGTAAACACTAATTATACTTTTTTTTCAGGCCTTCGCCGCAGGGGAATTCCATGGTGAAGAAGATAGGCCTGGTGATATTGCGGAACGTCCAGGGGCCGACTTCCAGGTCGGCCGGTATGAAGATAGCGCCGCTCCGCTTGACGATATGCTTTTCCCCGCCGATGTAGACCTCCATTTCCGCGCAGAGGTCGCGGATGGCCTCGTAGTTATAGCTGTAGAATCCGAAATAACGGTCGTAAGACCGGGTGTTGGCATCCATGATTTTACGCTCCGCGGGGTCGCCGGGGAGCAGCCAGATATTCTCGCAGCCGAACTCTGCTCCTTCAACGATGGTCTCATCGATATACACCGACCGTCGTGAGGTCTTGGGGTCGAAGTGCATGTAGTCGGGATACTGATATCCGGGTTTATCCCGGGTCACGAATAACCTTTCGTATTGTCTCGCCATGAGCGTTTCCTTTCTCTCCGTGTATTCGAGCAGTTAGACGTACTCTCCGCCGGGTCCGATGGTGTAATGGAAAAAGGAGTCGTCGTTGCGGAGTTTGAACGGGCAGTGGACGACGTTGGCGGGGATATAAAGAACGAAACTTTTGTCGAGGACGTACATTTCGTCCTCGATCCAGAACTCCACCTCGCCGCGCAGGTCCTCCGGGTGTTCCGGGTCTGTTCCGAAGAAGGAAAGCAGCTCCGGGAAGGGGTGGGTATGGGGAGGGACCCCCTGACCGCCGGGCTTTTTCTTGGCCTCTTCCATTTGTTCCGGGGTCAGTACCGGGCGCGGCCTGATGCCGGGGTACTTCTCGCTCCACTGCCAGACCATCTCCGAATAAAAGCAGCCGGGCATGACCGAAGCGTCCGTCCAGACCACGTGCTCCAGCGAGCGATGATAACCTTCCCACGGTCCGTCGCCGATCATGTCACGCTCCCACTCTCGATATGCCGGCAGCGGGATATCGGGTTTCAGTTCGGTGCAGATGTATTTATCGTATTTCCCCATTTCTTTATTCCTTTCATAAAGTCAGGTTGATATTATATAACGGCATATTCTCCGTGATATGTAGTTACTTGTCCGGGTTTCTCCCCGGGCTGGCAAGAGCGAAATCGCCACAGCCCAGCATTACCGTCATTTCAATATGGGGTCGGGTAACTTTCTTCCAGGTAAGGGGGCCGTGCCTGGTGCCGGCGGGAAGAAACAGCGCGGTCGTTCTATCGAATGTCAGGGGTTGCCCTTCCACCTCTATCGTCAATTCGCCGCCGAGGGCTTCGGGGTCGTTGGGGTCGCTGCCGATATGCATAACGATTTCATCGTAATTATGCGCGTGCTCGTTGACGTAGGGATTGGGGGTGGGTACGTCATATATCCAGCTGACTTCCACATAGGTATTGCTGCCGGGGACGAGGGCGTTGCTCATGTAGGTCATGGATGGTACCTGGTGTCCCTTGTGCTTGCCTGCCGCCTGTACGCCCACCTCGTAAAGCGGCTTCCTTACCAGATATTTATCGTAATCTACTTCAGGCATATACCATCTTCCTCCTGTGATATTAGTTCCTTATTCCATAAGTATAAGATACATTAATCAGTGTGGGAAGGAAGGCGTTCTGCAATTATTCGGTCGTTGAGCTATCGCTCAATGCCTTCAGGTCGGCTTCGATTCTCAGGGCATTCAATTGATACAGGTTAGCCGGTAACACGTTGCCGTCTTTCAGGACGAACCAGCCGGCGCGCTGCCAGTGGGGTTCGTGTGCCCAGTCGGTTTCTCCCGTCATATCCACGGCTACCAGCCAGGTCGCCGATCCATCGCGGAAATACTCCGACTGCACGCTCCAGTCGTGGGAATACGTGTAGAAATCGGAGAGATATAGTTTTGCCTTCGAGCTTTCAGCCTGTGCCAGCAGATGCTGGTAGACGGCCAGTTCGGCTTCTTCGCCGCTGGTGATGACTCCCGTTTCTTCGGTATCCGTCGGTTCATCGGTAGTGCCGCCCAGTCCCAGTTCTTCGCAGCCGGAAACGATAAACACCACGGCGATAAGCAGGGACAGTGCCAGAATTGAAGTTAATAGTTTCTTTTTATGGGATAAAAATGTCATGATGAATCCTCCGGGCTAAGCATACCATACTGGGCGCCGGGCGGACAATTTAGAGAGTAATCTACCGGGGCTTGGTGACCTTGAGCGTAAAGATCAGGGGTAGCTTATCGCCCGCTATCCGCCAGGACCGGCCGTCGCTGCTCTCCATGAAGGGCAGGCACTTGTAGAAGATATAGGGATATTCATGGAGGAACTCAATCTTCAATCCGGCGGAGACAATGGCGTTGATGATATCACCCATGCTGTGTGTCCATTCGTACGAACCGTGAGTCACCACGGCGTCAGGATCTTCGTCTATCCAATTTAGAGATCCTTTTGCTGATGAGGTGTAGTCACATTCAGGTTCCCATTTCGTAGGCTCCGGCATATGGAAGTACGAATATCTAACTTTCGGTTCTGTCACTCCCGGTGAATCATCGAATACGCAGCTGAATGGATGTCCTTCCAATATATAGAAAAATCCTCCCGGCTTGAGGAAATGGGCGATTATTTCCCCCCAGCGGTTCAGGTCGGAAAGCCAGCAAAGGACGCCGCCGGAGGTGTACACGATATCGAACTCCCCATTGAGGTTCTCCGGCAGGTCGTAGATATCAGTGCAGATAAAGTCCGCTTCAATATCGAGTTCTTTGCTCAAAGAGCGTGCTAAATTTATGGCCTTATCTGAGAAATCCGCCCCCGTTACTCTTGCTCCTAATCTTGCCCAGGAAAGCG
>JASFHJ010000075.1:0-6765 GCA_050123255.1 Dehalococcoidia bacterium | reverse complement strand
CGCTGGGAAATGCCTTCACCGGCACCATCGTACTCTCTGCCGTCGTCATGATCGTCGGCCTATCTAATCCCGACTTCTGGCTGAGGTTGATGGGCTCATCGGAGACTATCCTGCCCTACGCGCGTGACTACTTCACCTTTATAATGTTCGGCATGTTCTTCCAGACCTTCGCCATGTCGATGAATACTTTAATCAGGGCCGAAGGCAACGCACGGGTACCGATGATAGGCATGATAATTGGCGCAGTCATCAATATCATCCTGGACGCTATCTTTATCATCCCGCTGGACATGGGGGTCCAGGGAGCCGCCCTGGCGACAGTGATCGCCCAGTTCATTTCTTCGATATACTTCTTCAGTTATTATTTCAAGGGCAAGAGCTACCTGAAAATCAATACCCGCAATATGATTATCCAGTGGCAGATAATGAAGTATATTCTGGCAATCGGCATGGCATCCTTTGCCATGACGGTAGCCGGAACGTTCGCCTCGATACTGGTGAACCGCACCGTCATCACCTTCGGCGGCGACGTGGCCGTCGGGGCTTTCGGGGTGCTGCACCGCATCATGATGTTCGCCCTGATGCCAGGCATGGTTCTCGGGCAGGGACTCCAGCCGATACTGGGATTCAATTACGGCGCCAAGCAGTTCGGCCGGGCTCTTAAAACCATCCGGCTGGCGATTACCTACGCTTCCGGCTTCAGCATACTGGCTTTCCTGGTGCTGTATTTCTCGCCGGAGCCGTTCCTGCGCATTTTTACCAGCGATCCCGAACTGGTGGAAGTTTCCGTGTACGCCGGTAAGCGTATCTTCTTCGTGATGCCGGTAATCGGGTTCATGATGGTGGGTACCATCGTTTTTCAAGCTATCGGTAAGATAATGCAATCGATAGTAACCTCGCTGGCGAGGACGGTGATATTCCTGCTGCCGCTGATTCTGATTCTTCCACATTACTGGGGACTCGATGGCGTCTGGCTGGCTTTCCCGCTATCGGACGTGCTGACTTTCCTGTTTGTTCTGGCACTGCTGATACCGCTGCTGACCGAATTCAAGCGGAAAAGCAAAGAGCATTACTACCAAGGAGAGAATTCCCGGCCCGGAGAGCCCGAAACCCACGAGGCCCGGGAGGAAATTACGGTTAACCGGTAAGGTACTCTACTATAGGGAATGAAAAAGCGGGTAATGGTTTTTACCCGCTTTATATTGACCGTTTTACGTTCACATGAACCGTTCGAAGCGCTCTTTCTTCGCCTTGCAGACAGGACAAACCCCGGGCGGTTCGTCCCGGGCACAGAGATAACCACATACCCGGCAGCGCCACACCGGCAGAGGCAACGAAGTGAGCGACGGCTTCTTTTTAGTGGTTTCTTTCATTTTCTTCCTCTTTTCCGGCGAAGGCCGGCGTTCCGGAATAGGACCGATTTTCACCTTTTCTTCCACGGCATCCTGAGAAACGTAAAGACTGCAATAGCACGTATCGTAATCGTTGAGGTCCGGGTCCCGGTAGTCACAGGGGCAAATAATATCGAGGTCCGCTTCCTTATCACCCGAGGCCAGCCGGCAGGGACAGGCACGATAGCCATACCTCTTTTCGTTTATCAACAAGCCCTTTACCAGCTCTCCGGTAACATCGATATCAGGGTTCAGGTGATACCCGCCGGATTCAGCTTCCTTTCTCAGGAGACCGACCTGCTTTTCGACCTCATTCATGGGGATATCAGGAGTATTCATCACCCCAGCGCCTTCCGTATCTCGTCCTCTTTGAATCCCACGATGCATCTATCATCGTTAATCACCAGAGTCGGCATTGCCCCAGCCGGGTTATGCTTACTGATTTCCTGAACAGCCGATTTTTCTTCGTCCCCGGAGAGAAGGTCTACGTAAACATAGTCGTATTCTACCCCGAGGTCTTCCAGGAGCGCCCGGGTTTTTTTACACCAGACACAGGTACTCAGCGCGTAAAGCATCACCTTCCCAACGTTTTTTCCTTCTACGTGGGTTATACTCATTGGCTGCCTCCCCAAAACAGCTTTGTGTTATCCCGATTTAAAGACCTGCCCCCTGAGAAGAGGACAGGTCTTTATTTCACTATTCCTTATTAAAGTAGCTGTAGTCAATTACGATGATTTACATTATTACATCGGAAACTGTGGTCCCTCGCCGGGAGGATACAAGTCATCGATCAGGTCTTCAAGGCCCAGTTCCATCAGTTTCTGCCGGCTCGGCTTGGTGGTTGTCCTGTCCCAGCCGAGGGCTCCGAGCCCCCAGTAGATCTGGTGCTCATGGTCGGTGGATACACCGGCCAGAGGACCTTCCGTTAGCGGCGGGTCTCCGACAATCCTAGGATGTACTTTCCAATCCAGCTCTTTAGCGTCTTCACGCAGATTGAAGGCATGCCGGAGGTTCATAATGCGTTCTCCGATCTTGTTCAGTTCCTCCTGAGTCAGATCCCAGCCGGTGATGGCTTTCAGGTTCTCCAGGGTAAAGTTAGGGGCTCCGGGACCTGCGAAAGAGGCGAACATGCACAGACCGGCGGCGTTGGTGATATGTCCGCCGAAAGCTCCCGGACCGAATCCCGCGGTGTGGCGGCCCGGAGTGGCGTCCATGTGGTAACGGGCAGAAGACATGTTGCCGGGATACTGACCGTGCTTGGGGTCGTGCATTCCCAGCTCCTGTCCGCCGATATGCACCGCGTATTTTTCAGCACCTTTACCTATTTTCTCGGCGGCTACTTTAACGCCGTCGGCAAGGATATCGCCGATTCCTTCCCGCTTGCACATCTTCTCCGTCATGGCTACCAGAGCCTTGTGGTCGCCCCAGACCAGTTCAATACCGTCGGTATCTTCTTTGGTGATAATGCCTTTCTCGTAGCATTCGAGGGCGAACGACATTACACTGCCACCGGAAATGGTATCTACTCCGTAGCTATTACAGAGGTGGTTGCACATGTTCAGCGCTTCGACATCGGTGCAAAGGCACAGTGCACCGAAGGAACCCTGCGTCTCGTACTCGATCCGCCGGGTGCCCTCGGGATACTTATAATCGCCTTCCCCGGCATGAAGAGACGCCTGACAGGAAATAGGACAATGCCAGCAGGGTTCGGCTTTCATCCTGTTGTGAGTAGCCGCCTCCTTGGTGACACCGGAAACGTCCGGATAATCTACGACGCCGACGCCGCCCCAGTTCTTAACCGGGGTATCGCCGCTGAGGGCATTACGGTCGGTCATGCTGGTGGTGCCGTACTGCGGCATCAGCCTGTTCATCTCCGCCATCGGACCGGGCGGAGGATCCAGGAGTAATTTGGTCTGTTCCTTACGCAGTTCGTTCAGGCGTTCTTTATCGGTAACCTTCACTTCCATATCACCGGTAACGGAAACTGCCTTGAGTTTCTTGGAGCCCATCACGGCTCCCATTCCGGAACGGCCGGCGGCCGCACCACGCTTGGTGATGATGCAGGAAATCAATGACACCTTCTCGCCGGCGGGGCCGATGCAGGAAACGTGAGTATCCTTGCCGTATTCGGCTTTTAAAGCGTCCTCGGTTTCGTAGCAATCCATGCCCCAGAGTTTGGAAGCATCCTTGAGCTCCGCCTTCCCATTGTCAATATGAAGGTATACCGGCTTGTCCGAAGCACCTTCAAAAAATACGCCGTCATATCCGGCAAACTTTAGATATGGCCCGAAATAACCGCCGGAATTTGCGTCCCCCCATCCACCGGTAAGCGGTGATTTACCCACCGCCACGTACCGGACACCGGCAACAACACCGCTACCGGTCATCGGACCGGTCAGCAGTCCCAGAATATTGTCCGGTCCGAGTGGGTCTGCTCCGGGTTTCATGCGGTCATAGATAAGACGGGCACCGAGTCCGTAGCCTCCCAGGTAATCACGGTACATCTTCTCTTCTATTTCCTGTTCCTTGATTTCACCCGTGGAAAGGTTCACCCACAATACCTTTCCCATATAACCGTTAACCATGCATATCTCCTTTCGATAATAAAATGTACGGGTACATCCACGTTAATTCTAACGAGGAGTCTTATAAAATGTCAAAAATTCTTGAATCATATCTCCGAAAAGATTACTATATTCTCGTGAATATGTCTATAAATGAAATTCCTTTGAACTGGCTACTGGAACCGGAAAGCCCGGGGGTGAGATATCTGGCATTGCGCGATCTCGCCGACAGCGACGGCCGGGAACTGGAGGAAGCAAGGCAACGAGCTCATAAGGAGGGGCCTATTGCCGATGTCCTGGCAAATATGAGCCCGGAAGGATACTGGGAGAAACCGGGCGCCGGATACTTGCCGAAATACACCAGTTCGGTGTGGTCGCTGATCATCCTCGCCCAGCTGGGGGCTTCTCTTGAAATGGACAAAGGGATCGCCACCGCCTGCGAATACATTATTGATAGCGCCCTCACCAAAGGTGGCCAGTTCTCCGCCAGTGGCGCTCCTTCAGCGACCGCCGACTGCCTGCAGGGAAATCTCCTGGGTTCATTGCTCGACCTGGGCGTTGAAGACCCCCGCCTGGACAAAGCTTTCGAGTGGATGGCGCGAAGCGTTACCGGCGAGGGCATCGCTCCCGTCTCTGATAAAAAAGCACCGGTACGTTATTATGCCGGTAAATGCGGGCCTTTATTTGCCTGCGGCTCCAATAATAAATTGTCCTGCGCCTGGGGCGGCGTGAAGGTTATGCTGGCTTTCGGGAAACTCCCCGAGGCAAAACGCACACCTCTGGTACAAAGGGCCATCGACGCCGGCGTCGGTTTCTTCTTCGGCGTTGACCCGGCTACCGCGGACTATCCCTGCGGTTTTGCCGATAAGCCCAGCGGCAACTGGTGGAAATTCGGGTTTCCCGTCTTCTACGTTACCGACCTGCTGCAACTCGTAGAAGCTCTGGTAGTACTCGGATACGGCAACGACAAGCGGTTGACCAGCGCTTTGAACATTATCCGCGAGAAACAGGACGAGCAGGGTCGCTGGCCGCTGGAATACGATTATAAAGGCAAGACCTGGGTGGATTTCGGGGTTAAAAAGCAGCCCAATAAATGGGTAACTTACCGGGCATTAAAGGTCCTCAAGCTGGCGGGTACTCCCGCTTAGCGAACTCACTATCGGTACACGGGAGGGAATAATGAAAGATTTTACAGATAAAGTGCTGTTCATCACCGGGGGAGCATCCGGCGCCGGTTTCGGGCAGGCCAAGGTGTTCTCCGAAGCCGGATGCAGGGTGGTTATCGCCGATATACGCCAGGACCACCTGGACGAAGCCAGGGAGTATTTCAAAGAGAAAAAGGCGGACGTGCATGCAATAACGCTGGATATCACCGACCGCGAGGCGTACGCCGCGGCCGCCGACGAAGTGGAAAAGATATACGGCGGTCCTCCCCAGATGCTGTTCAATACCGCCGGTGTCAATGCCTTCGGTCCGGCTGAAGCTTCAGCTTACGAGGATTTCGACTGGGTGATGGGCGTCTGCCTCGGCGGAGTTATCAACGGCATGGTCACCTTCGTGCCGAGGATGATAAAGTCCGGCAAGCCCGGCTATATCGCCACCACCTCCTCCATGGGGGGCTTCATGGGCACATCCGGCTGCGCCCCTTATTCGGCGGCCAAGGCGGCGGTCAATAACCTCATGGAAAGCTACTACCAGGCACTCAAGCCCTACGGCATCGGGGTATCCTGCCTCTGCCCGGGCGGTATCAGGTCCAATATCGCCGAAGCTTCTTACACCCGGCCGGAGCACCTGAAAAATACCGGCTACCTCATCAACGACAGGACCATCGAGTTCATGCGTCATCATTACTCCTTCGGCATCGATCCCGTTGAGTTAGCCGGGATACTCAAGAAGGGGATTGAAAACGAGCAGTTTTACATCATTCCGTACGATAACCCGGAGGAATTCTTACGGTTCAATATAGAGCGTGTTATCAATTACGCCACGCCCGAAGGCATGAAGCGGCAGGAAGAGCTGATGAAGAAGCGCCAGGAAGAAATGGCGAAACACATGGGCAGCGGCCGGGACGGCCCCATGAAAGGCGCCGCCGAATCCGGGTGGGGAAGAGCCAGGGAAGATTTAACCTGGGTCAAGGACACCCGGAGATTTCAGTAATCGATATTATTGTTACTATTCATTTTACCGTCTGATGGAGGAATACAGTGACATATGAAATACGCCTGCAGGTAATGAGCCCGGAAATAGGAGTCCATAAAGCACCGGGAGAACTTCCGCCGGGAATCAGCACCCCGTCGCCGACCTCTACCTCCGGGGCTAAGCGACTGGATACGCTGGAAAATAAAACGGTGTACCTGGTGGATACCGGCTACGGCGGCAGCTTTAACTTCATGCTGCAGCTGCAAAAGTGGTTCAAGGAAAATATGCCGTCCGTAACCACGATTCGTAAACGCAAGCCGGGTAGACCTTTTATGGATGATAATCCTACCCTCTGGGAGGAAATCAGGGAAAAGGGTGATGCTGCTGTTCTCGGCGTAGCCGGCTGACCGGGTTGTGTTTCAGCGGTCGCTGGAGGATACACCAGGCTTGAGTACACCCACGGGATTCCCGCCGTTCCCATCTCGACTTACGAGTTTGAAAGCGTGGTAGAGAGTGACCCGGGAACGTCGTCCCTGCCCTTCGTTTATACGCCCCACCCGGTAATCGGCCTCACCCCGGAAGCCCTCGATAAATACATCGTCGGCAACAATCCCGATACCGGCAGACCCGTCATCAATGAAATTATCGATATGTTGACCAAACCGGTCAAA
>JASFHJ010000074.1:0-6774 GCA_050123255.1 Dehalococcoidia bacterium | reverse complement strand
GGTCGGCGCCGCCGAAAAGCTGGTGGAGTCCGGTTTCTTCGTGATTGTTTACGGCGACGCCGACCACCCGGAGGTCAAGGGTATTCTCGGCTGGGCGAAGAACCGGGGCCTGGCAACCACCGACGAACGAGCCGTGGCATCACTCAATCCAATTCCGCGTAAACTGGGGATTCTATCCCAGACTACCCAGGTACCGGCGCATTTCCGGGAATTCGTGAAGAAAGTAATCGACCTTACCCTGAAGATAAACACGGAAATACACATCATCGACACCATGTGTAACGACCTCACCGAGAGACAGAGCGCCGCCCTGGGACTAGCGCAGCGGTCCGACCTTATCCTGGTGGTGGGGGGACGCTCCAGCGCCAATACCAACCGTATCGCCGAACTGTGCTCCCGTATCACCGAGACTCACCTCATCCAGACCGCCGACGATATTCAGCCCGACTGGCTCGAGGGAAAGCAGCACATCGGCGTTACTTCCGGGGCGTCGACAGCCGAGGAAACCGTCGAGGAAGTAATGAAGCGACTTCAGGCAATGACTTCCTGAATATTCTCATGAATACTGCAAATAACTGGCAAAAACTGCTGGATACAGACCCGGTTCCCCTGCTGCTCGATTCCGGGGAAAAAGCTATCGTCCATTTCACGCTGCGCGACCTCCTCAAGCAGTCGGTTCCTCCCGTTGAAACCATCCGGGATTTACCCCAAGCAAAAAAGCTCCTGAAAAACCAGCAGGATGACGGCTCCTGGGACAAACCGGGTAAGACCGAAGTGTACCCTCCCTGGCACTATAAACTCGTGGAGACATTCAAAAGGTTCAGAATCCTGGTGGAGAGATACGGTTTCACCAGCGAACACCGTACCGTCAGCCAGGCCGCCGAATATCTCTTCTCCTGCCAGACAGATTCAGGGGATATCCGCGGATTCATCGGCAACCAGTACGCCACCTATTACACCGGGTACGTTCTCTCATTGCTTATCAAGTCCGGCTATGCCAGGGATTCACGGGTAGAAAAGGGTATGCAATGGCTGCTTTCCATGCGGCAAAACGACGGCGGCTGGACGATTCCTATCCTCACACACCAGTTCGATAGAGACACGGGATATAAGCTTACCTCACAGAACATGGAACCGGTGGAGCCGGACCGTGAAAAACCTTTCTCGCATAACTGGACGGACACGGCCCTGAGGGCTTTCGCCACCCATCCCGAATACCGCAAGACGAAGGAAGCCCGTTATGCCGGCGAGTTGCTGAAGTCCACCTTTTTCCAGCCGGATTACTACGCGTCGTATCAGTCACCCCGCTACTGGACAAGATTCGTGTTCTGGTGGCCCAGCCTCCTAACTGCCCTGGAATCATTATACCTGCTCGGCTTTTCCGCCGATGATGAAGATATCAAAGCCGGGCTGCGGTGGTTTATCGATAACCAGCAGCCGGACGGTTTATGGAAACTGGAAAGCCATAAACTGGCATCGCCCAGGGACTGGGACGAAAGACTATGGCTGGCTCTGTCCGTTTGCCGCTTACTGAAGAACTATAATCCGTGAGTTTTTTCCGTCTACCTTGACTCCCCTACACTCACTGCTTATAATTACATAGTTACATCATGGATTCATACACCCCTTGAATCTCATATACCACCGAAAAGACAATTGCAGGGGGATATCATTTAATCTGACCGGTCTTACCGCCTTCTCACGAAGGGAGGAACGATATATTGGACTATTTCTTTACCGAAGACCAAAAGATGATAAAAGACCTGGCGCGCCAGATTGCCGAGGAAAAAGTACTCCCGGTGCGAGCCGAACTCGATGAAAAGGAAGAATTCCCCCGGGATATCATGAACGACCTGGCCAACTCCGACATGTTCCGGGTCTTCATACCGGAAGAATACGATGGACTGGGCGGCGGCACCCTGGAGTTGTGCCTGGTGGTAGAAGAGTTAAGCCGGGTATGCAGCGCCGTGGCGGTAAGTTATGCCGCCAGCGCCCTGGGGTGTATGACACTGATGGAATACGGCACCGAAGAACAAAAGCAAAAATACCTCCCGGACATCGCCGGCGGTAAAAAACTGGGCGCTTTCGCCATTACCGAGTCGACGGCCGGAAGCGATGCCGGTAATATCAAGACCACCGCGGAGAAAGTCGAAGGCGGCTATCTCCTCAACGGCACCAAGCAATTCATCACCAACGGCGGCGAAGCCGAGATATACACGGTAATGGCTTTGACGGATAAGACCAGGGGTGCGCGCGGAGCCAGCGCTATCATCGTGGAGAAAGACACCCCCGGCTTTACCTTCGGTAAGAAAGAACAAAAGATGGGTATCCGTTCCTCGGCTACCCGGGAACTGGTCTTTAAAAACTGCCTCGTCCCCGAGGAAAACCTGCTGGGTAAACCGGGACTGGGGTTTATCCAGGCGATGCGGCTTTTTGATAAGTCCCGGCCGGGCATCGGCGCTCAGGCGGTGGGACTGTCACAGGGAGCCCTGGAAGCCGCCGTGGAATACGCCGAACAGCGCGTGCAGTTCGACCAGGCTATAATCAATATCCAGGCGGTCCAGCACATGCTGGCCGACATGGCTATCCAGACCGAAGCCGCCCGGGCTCTCGTTTACGCCGCAGCCAGGCATGTCGACGGCGGGGCCAAGAGCGTTACCGAGGCATCGGCGGCGTCCAAGGTATTCGCCTCAGACGTCGCCATGAAGGTGACCGTCGATGCCGTGCAGATTTGCGGCGGTTCCGGCTATATGCGGGATTACCCGGTGGAAAAGATGATGCGCGATGCTAAAATCCTGCAGATTTACGAGGGCACCAACCAGGTGCTGCGCAACGCCATCGCCGCCAACCTGAGAAAGAGAAAAGGCAAGACGGCATGAACATCATCGTCTGCCTGAAACAGGTCCCCGGCACCACTCACGTAAAGATAAACTCCGAGACCAACTCCCTCGTCCGCGAGGGAATCGAAAATATCATCAACCCCTTCGATACCTACGCTATTGAAGAAGGCGTACGCCTCAAAGAGAAGCACGAAGGTAAAGTCACCGTAATGTGCATGGGCCCCTCGCAGGCTGAAGCAGCGTTGCGGGAAGCTATCTCGCTGGGAGCCGACGAAGCGATATTACTCAGCGACCGCGCCTTCGCCGTTGCGGATACCTGGGCGACCGCCTACACGATATCACGGGCGGCGGTGAAAATAGCCGACTACGACCTTATTATCTGCGGACGGCAGACCATCGACGGAGATACCGGGCAGGTAGGACCGGAGCTCGCCGAGATGCTGGATATCCCGTTCGTGGCATATGTAAGTAACATCGAGGAAATCGACGGTAAAAAACTGCGCGTACGGCGGATGGTAGAGGAAGGCCATGAGGTCATCGAGACCACCCTTCCCGCCGTAATAACCGTCGCCAAGGAAATCAACGTGCCGCGCCTGCCGTCGCTACGCGGTAAGATGAAAGCGAAAAGCGCCCCCATCACCACCTGGACGATTAACGACCTCGATGTGTCCGAAGACATGGTGGGACTCAAAGGTTCTTCCACCCAGGTAATCAAGGTCTTCTTCCCGGAAAGGGTCAGCCAGGCGGAAATACTGGAAGGCGACCTCGAAACACGGGTGGATACCCTCATCGACCGGTTGAAAGGCGCCAACCTGTGCTGAGGGAAATATGGCTAAGGTAGCCCGGGTCGATACCCTGAAATGTACCGGCTGCGGGGCTTGTACGTTTGAATGCCCCGTTGGAGCGCTGGAGGTTATCGATATGAAGTGCCGGGTGAAAGAAGGCTGTATCGGCTGCGGCGCTTGCACGGAAGTCTGTAACTGGAAAGCCATAACGCTGGAAGACGAAAAGGATAAAAACGGGGGTGTTAAAGAGGGGTGAAACCCCTCTTCTCAAAACCTTCCCCCTCCCTTGAAGGGGGGGGACAAAGGGGGAGGGTTGAAAAACATAAACCCAAAACAACGGACTCCTCCGGTACTTAAAGGAAAAAGGAACCTATGGGAATAGAGTTCGACCTGGAAAAATGCACCGGCTGCGTCAGCTGCGTTCCGGCCTGTCCCTTCGGTCTGCTGGAAATCATCGACGATAAAGTGCGGATGAAGGAAGGCTGTACGCTGTGCGGCGCCTGCCGCGACGCCTGCCCCTTCGATGCCATCACTATCGAGGCTGAAGCCGCACCGGTCGATGCAGCGGAGCTGGAAAATTACCGCGGTATCTGGGTATTCGCCGAGCAGCACCGCAGCGCCATCAAGAGCGTCTCTTTCGAGCTGCTATCCAGGGGGCGTGAACTTGCCGACACGCTGTCGACCGAGTTAGGCGCGGTTTGCCTCGGGCACAACGTTAAAGATATCAATACTTTATTCGCCTACGGTGCCGACAAGATATACCTGGCGGATAGCCCGGAACTGGCCGATAACCAGGAAGACTATTTCACGCATCAGTTCGTGGAGCTTATCCGGGAGTATAAACCTGAGGTGGTGCTGGCCGGGGCCACCGCCCTGGGCCGTTCTTTCATACCGCGTATCGCCTCCATTCTTAATACCGGACTGACCGCCGACTGCACCGGACTGGATATCGATACCGAAAAACGACTTCTCTTACAGACCCGCCCTACTTTCGGTGGGAATATCATGGCCACCATCATCTGCCCCAACAAGCGACCCCAGATGGCTACCGTCCGTCCCCGCGTCTTCAAGAAAAGCCAGCCGGACGCCGGACGGCAGGGCGAGATAATCAACGTTGATTTCAAGCCGGAGAAATATCCCGTAAAGACCAGGCTTCTGGAATTCATCGATGAAGTTACCGAAACGATAAAGCTGGAGGACGCCGATATCATCGTGTCCGGCGGCAGAGGACTGGGCAAACCGGAAAATTTCAAGCTGGTAGCGGAACTCGCCGATGTCCTCGGTGCCGCCCTGGGCGCCTCCCGGGCAACCGTGGACGAGGGATGGATTCCCTACTCCCACCAGGTAGGACAGACCGGCAAGACCGTCTGCCCCAAGCTTTACATCGCCGTGGGTATATCCGGGGCCATCCAGCACCTCGCCGGCATGCAGACATCGGATATCATCGTGGCGATAAACGACGACCCCAACGCTCCCATCTTTGAAGTAGCTACCTACGGCATCGTCGGCGACCTCTTTGAAGTGGTCCCGATGATGATCAATAAACTCAAGGAAGAGTAATCCACACCACCCCTAACTAAAATATCTATTCCCGCCCGGCTTGTCCTCCATAGCCCTGGCGTAGGCTGGACCGCCCTGTATCATCGTGCTTATAACACGTGGTTATCCCGTCTTCTCCCTCTTCCGGGGTGTTCAAGAGGGGCGGAGCCCCTCTTTACCTTAACGGGCGGGACGGGACTATTTATCCGGCGGGGAGGGCGGGAAAGCAGATTCAGTAGATTTTAACGAGAGCAGCAATTAGCCCTCCGGGGGATATTGTGTTATAATTCAGTATCTCAAGTGATAAAATAAACTTGACGATTCCCAGCGGTCATAAATCTGTCGGATGACCGTCAAATAATCTCTCAAATATATCCCCAACCCTTTTCTAATATTCAGGATACTATCATTTTATTCCTGAACTCCGGTCGTTCCCATAATAATCAATCGGGAGGTAACTATGGCACAGGCAAAAAACGGCGACACTGTAAAAGTCCACTACACCGGAAAACTGGATAACGGCACCGTATTCGATAGCTCCGCCGACCGCGAACCGCTGGAGTTCACCATCGGTCAGGGACAGCTTATTCCCGACTTCGAAGGAGCCGTCGTAGATATGGAGCCCGGCGACACCAAGACCATCAAGATACCCTGCGACAACGCCTACGGTCCCCACCGCGAAGAGATGCTCATGGTGGTAGACCGCACCCAGTTCCCCGAGGGTCTGGAGCCGAAAATCGACCAGAAACTTCAGGTAAAGCACGCCGACGGCGAGGACTCGGTGGTAACCGTGGTGGATATCTCCGGCGATAATGTCACGCTGGATGCCAACCACCCGCTGGCGGGAAAAGACCTCACCTTTGAAATCCAGCTTACCGAGATAGTCTGAGGTTAATCCCCTTCCAAAAACAACCTACATTACAAACGTAAATTCTCCTCTAAGTCTTGCGCCAGGAGCGGTATTTCACGTATAATTAAGCTGAATCAGGTTGAAGCGGAGCCGAGGCGGTATGCAGATAAACGTTGCCCAACTACTTCAAGAATCCATAGGTTCCATAAGGAAATATCAAATTGATGAGGTCGTGGCCGGCGATAACGGTAACGACCACCGGGTAACCGGTGATTGCCAGTTGCTGCGTACCCAGCGCAGTTTACTGGTCAAGTGCAAGCTGAACACCGACGCCGGATTGACCTGTAGCCGCTGCCTGGCCGATTTCCGGCAGCCGCTCAGTTTTAAATTTGAAGAGGAGTATTTTCCTACGGTCGACGTAAATACCGGTGCTCCACTGGACATGTCGCCAGAATCAGGTACTTTTACCATTGATGAACACCATATACTCGACCTCACGGAAGCTATCAGACAATATGCCCAGCTGGTAACGCCGATGAAACCGCTTTGCCGTCAGGAATGCGCCGGGCTCTGCCAGAAATGCGGCAAGAATCTCAACGAAGGTCCCTGCGCCTGCCCCACCGAAGAGATGGACCCGCGCTGGGCCAAGCTGACGCAACTGAAGTAAAATCCGGATGAACAATCCCGAAGATTGGAGTAAATGATGGGAGCCTTACCAAAACAAAAAAAGAGCAAATCGCGGGGTGGTCATCGGCTCAGC
>JASFHJ010000073.1:0-6786 GCA_050123255.1 Dehalococcoidia bacterium | reverse complement strand
GTTACCGGGGGTGTTTCCGCCAACAACCGCCTGCGAACGGTCTTCCAGGAAGTATGCGCGCGAAAAGGTATGAAAGTGTATTTTCCGGCGCTTTCGTTGTGCACCGATAATGCGGCGATGATTGCCGCCGCCGGGTATGCCCGGTTGATAAAAGGGGAAAGGTCTGATTTACGTCTCGATGTCGTTCCCAATGCTCCGCTGGGGGATTGATATGAAGGATAAGATAATCAAGGTTGATGCTTTCCGTCCTGATTCCGCCGTCATCAAACAGGCGGCTGCCCTGATAAACAAGGGGGAAGTGGTTGTCTGCCCCACTGATACCGGTTACGCTTTCTGCGTCAACGCCCTGAATCCCAAAGCCATTGCCCGTGTCTTCGACCTTAAGGGACGTTCCTTTAGTAATCCTGTTCACGTGGCGGTTAATACGATAGGGGCAGCCGAAGAATATGCCCGTTTCAACGAAGCCGCCCGGTACCTGGCCGACCATTACCTCCCCGGCGCCTTGACGATTGTCCTGCCAAAAAAGGAAATCATCCCTCCCATTCTGGTTGCCGGACTGGACACTATCGGCATAAGGATTCCGGACAATAATGTAATTCTTCAGCTTGCCGAGGTCGCGGGAAAGCCTTTGACCACCACCAGCGCCAATATCAGCCGGCAGCCTGCGCCGTATTCCGTCGATGAAATCACTGGCCGGCCGGGTATAAATATAGAAAAAATCGGTCTGGTGCTGGACCAGGGGGTCATCCCGTCGCACGAACTATCCACCATCGTAGATTTATCCGTGGAACCGGCCCAGCTTATTCGCCAGGGACGCATCAGCTGGCTGGAAATCCGCGAGGTGCTTCACGGTCACTATAACCCCGAATAAAATGTTATACTGATTACAGGAGGTTAGCGTTGTGAATATTGCCGTCGGTTGCGACCATCATGGTCTGGATGTCAAGAAGGCCGTTTTTCGTTTGTTGACCGGGGCCGGTCATACTTATACGGATTTCGGTTGCGAGTCTACCAGCGCCGTGGACTACCCGGATATCGCCCTGAAAGTCGGCCGGGCCGTTATCAATGGTCAAGCCCGGTTCGGCGTCCTGATCTGCGGTACCGGTATCGGCATGTGCATCGCCGCTAACAAGGTTAAGGGCATCCGGGCGGCCCAGTGCTACAACGCTTTCGTTGCTATGCGAGCCCGCCGCCACAACGACGCCCAGGTCTGCTGCCTCCCGGCCGATGAGGACGAAATTGACGTACCGGCCATCATCGAGGCCTTCATCACCACCGAATTCGAGGGCGGCCGGCATATCGCCCGCCTGGATAAGATTCGGGAAATCGAGGAAATGACTTAGTCCCGTTCCGGAGTTATTGTCTCATGTCGGATTTTCAGCAAGAATATAAACGCAAACTCATCTCCGCCGAAGATGCCGCCGGACTGGTGAAGTCGGGCATGTGGATAGATTACGGAGCTATCTGCGGCTTTCCTTCTCTAATCGACGAAAAACTGGCGGCCAGGACCGGCGAACTGAAGAACGTTAAAATCCGGGCGGAGCATTCCCATACGCAGATACCCAAAGCTGACCCGGCCCAGGAATCCTTCGTGCATAACTCATGGTTTATGGGCAAGGTAGAACGCGACTACCACCGCGATGGAGCCTGCTCGTACATTCCCTTTGGATTGAGCGAAGGCCCCCGCATGTACCGCGAGTGGCTCAGGGACGAGGTTGATATCACCTTCATCGAAGTTACGCCCATGGATGAAAACGGCAATTTCAATTTCGGCACCTCGATTACCCGGCAAAAAGCCGCCTGCGAGGTTGCCAAAAAAGTGGTCGTCGAAGTCAACGAGTACCAGCCCTGGGTGTACGGCGGCTATGACGAGTCGGTCAATATCTCGCAGGTGGACTATGTCGTGGAAAACCACGAATATAAAATCCCCGAGTTTCCCACTCCCGTGGCAACCGGGGAAGACAGGATAATCGCCGGTCTGCTGGCGGAGCAGATATCCGACGGCGCTACCATTCAGCTCGGCGTCGGGGCTATCCCGGCGGTGGTCGGGAAGCTGCTTATCGAGCACGGACTCAAAGACCTCGGTGTCCATAGCGAGATGTTCAACGACAGCATGATGGAGCTTATCGAGGCGGGGGTGGTAACCGGCAAGAGGAAAAGCCTTAATCCCGGCAAAGCCGTCCATTGTTTTGCCGCCGGTTCGGAGAAGCTCTACAGGTTCATGGACAGGAATCCGGAACTGTCGGGATTTCCGGTCGATTATACCAACGACCCTTATATAATCGCGAAAAACAAGAACCAGATAGCCATCAACAGCGCCCTGCGCGTCGACTTACGGGGGCAGGTCTGCGCCGAGTCGGTGGGATGCCGCCAGATCAGCGGTACCGGCGGACAGCTGGAATTTACCCGGGGCGCTTACATGTCCGAGGGCGGCAAGGCATTTATCTGCCTGCACGTTACCCGTGATGATGCCGACGGTAAAATGATATCCAATATCAACCCGACGCTGATGTCAGGTGATATGGTCACCGTACCGGCTTCGGACGTTTCTCATATCGTCACCGAGTACGGCATGATCAATCTCAAGGGGAAAAGCGTCTGGCAGCGAGCCAAGGCCCTCATTTCCATTGCCCACCCGGCTTTCCGGGACGAACTGGAAAAGACCGCCCGCGAGCTTAATTTCATCACCAGAGGGACCGAAGGATTGGATTAAGTAACCAATCGATAAAACCACATGTAATTCTCCATATTCCAGCTTGACAATAAACACGTTTACGTGTTATCTTTGAATACGGACTCAAAGCAAAAAAAGTCGTCCGGTCCGTCTCTTGAGACGGTTATTTTTTTAGTAAAATTATTCGGGAGAACAGGAAAAGTGAAAAGTGATGCTGTTAAAAAGGGAATAGAGAGGGCGTCCCACCGCTCGCTGCTTTACGCGCTGGGGTGTACCCCGGAGGAGATGGACAAGCCGTTTATCGGCGTTGTCAACAGCTTCACCGAAATCGTGCCCGGGCATATTCATCTAAATGATATCGCCACGGCGGTCAAGGAAGGTATACGCGAAGGCGGCGGTGTTCCCTTTGAATTCAATACGTTGGCTGTCTGCGACGGTATAGCCATGAACCATACCGGTATGAAATACAGCCTGCCGAGCCGGGAGTTGATTGCCGATACCGTCGAGATAATGGCGGAAGCTCATACCTTCGACGCTCTGGTATTCATACCCAACTGCGACAAGGTTGTCCCCGGTATGCTCATGGCGGCCATCAGGCTGAACCTGCCCTGTATTTTCGTCAGCGGCGGTCCCATGCTGGCGGGACACCTGGACGGGCAGAAAATCGACTTGAATACCGTCTTCGAAGGTCTGGGAGCCGTTACCGGCGGCAAGATGACCGAGGAAGACCTGGTAAGGATTGAACAGAACGCCTGCCCGGGCTGCGGCAGCTGTTCCGGTATGTTCACCGCCAACACCATGAACTGCCTTACCGAGGTGCTGGGGCTGGGATTGCCGGGTAACGGCACCATTCCCGCCGTCGATTCGCGACGGCGCGGTCTGGCCCGGCAGGCCGGCGAACAGGTGATGAAACTGCTGGCGGATGATATCCGGCCCGATAGTATTATTAATAGTGATGCCATCTTCAACGCCTTTACCGTGGACATGGCGCTGGGCGGCAGCAGCAATTCCGTGCTGCACCTGATGGCTATTGCCAGTGAGGCCGGTATCGACTTTAATCTGAAGATGGTGAACGATATCAGCCGGAAGACTCCCTATCTTGCCAGTCTTCGCCCGATCGGGCCGCACCATATCGAGGATTTTGACCGCGCCGGCGGTATTCCGGCAGTAATGGGTGAACTGAAAAACCACCTGAAACTGAAATCGGAAACCGTTACCGGCAGGACCATTGAAGAAAACATCGCCGGTGTTAAAACACTGGATAGAGAAGTAATTCGTTCGATTACCAGCGCTCACTCGGATACCGGTGGCCTGGTTTTGTTGTTCGGGAACCTGGCGCCGGAAGGGGCGGTAGTGAAGAAAGCCGCCGTGGCGCCGGAAATGATGGTGCATAGGGGGCCCGCCCGGGTGTACGATTCCGAGGAGGATGTAACCAGGGCCATTATGGATAAACAAATCAATCCGGGTGATGTCCTGGTAATCCGCTACGAAGGACCCAAGGGCGGGCCGGGAATGCGGGAAATGCTTACCCCGACATCCCTGATTACCGGGGCCGGACTGGACAAAGAGGTCGCCCTGATTACCGACGGGCGTTTCTCCGGGGCTACCCGGGGAGCTTCCATCGGCCACGTATCGCCGGAAGCCGCCGCCCGGGGACCCATCGCCGCGGTAAGGGAAGGGGATATTATCAGTATTGATATTCCCAATAATAGTCTGGATATCGAATTAACTGAAGAAGAAATCAACCAGCGGCTGACGGAACTGCCGGCTTTCTCGTCGAAGATTAAGACGGGTTACCTGGCCCGGTATATAGAAAAGGTAACCTCGGCGAGTACCGGCGCCGTGTTCGGTCGTTAAGGAGCCATTATGAAGAAGACTGGTGCTCAGATAGTATGTGAAAGCATGATAAACGAGGGAGTCGAGGTGATGTTCGGCTTTCCCGGCGGTGTTCTGCTGCCTTTCTACGATACTCTGCCGCAATATCCGCAAATCCGGCATATCCTGGTTCGCCACGAACAGGGCGCGGCGCATGCCGCCGACGGCTATGCCCGGGCTACCGGCAAAGTGGGAGTATGCATGGCCACCTCCGGACCCGGCGCCACCAATCTGGTGACCGGTATCGCTAACGCTTATCTGGATTCCGTGCCGATGGTTGCTCTCACCGGTCAGGTTGCTACGCCTTTTATCGGCAAGGATGCTTTCCAGGAGATCGATATCGCCGGTATCACCCTGCCTATCACCAAGCACAGCTATGTGGCGATGGACGCCGATTCGCTGGCGGGAATCATGAAAGAGGCTTTCTATATTGCCCGAACGGGCCGTCCCGGGCCGGTATTGATTGATCTGCCCAAGGATGTTTTGCAGAACCAGGCGGAGTTTCATTATCCGGAAAAGATAAATCTTCCCGGCTACAAAATTCCTTCGCGGGGGCATCCCACCCAGCTTAAAAATGCCGCCAGGCTTATCACCGACGCTGAGAGGCCCGTAATTATTGCCGGTCGCGGGGTGAACATATCCCGCGCTTCCGATGAACTCAAGCAGTTTGCGGAGATAACCCAGATGCCGGTGATTACCACGTTACTGGGTATCGGCAGTTTTCCGGAGAATCATGTCCTCAGCTATGGAATGGCAGGTATGCACGGCTTCGGTCATGCTAACCGGGCTCTGACGGATACCGACCTCGTGGTGGCGGTGGGAATGCGCTTTGACGACCGTATTACCGGCGAGATTAAGGGTTTTGCGCCGCATGCTAGGATTGTCCATATCGACCTCGATCCGGCGGAAATCGGCAAGAACGTTTCCGTAAACGTACCGATAGTCGGCGATGTTAAAGCGGTTTTGCCCGCCCTGTTGAAGCTGATTGAACCCAGGGAACACGTTGAATGGCTGAACCAGCTGGAGCAGTGGCGGAAAGACCATCCGCTTACGGATATCAGGAACGGCGATGCGTTGCTGCCGCAGTACATTATCGAACAGATATACGAAGCTACCGGGGGCGATTCCATCGTCGTTACCGGCGTGGGACAGCACCAGATGTGGACGGCGCAGCACTTTACCTTCGACAGGCCCAATCGCTTCATATCATCCGGCGGATTGGGTACCATGGGCTTCGGCTTACCCGCTTCGATGGGAGCCAAGGTAGGTTGTCCCCGGGAAACGGTGTGGTGCATCGACGGCGACGGCAGTTTGCAGATGACCCTGCAGGAGCTCGCAACGCTTGTCCAGGACGATATCGGCGTGAAGATAGCCGTGCTGAATAACGGTTATCTGGGTATGGTGAGGCAGTGGCAGGACCTGTTTTATGAGAAAAGGTATGTTGCCACCCCGCTTTCCTGCCCCGATTTCGTGAAAATAGCCGAAGCGTACTGCATCCCGGCGGTAGAGGTAAAGACGCGTGAAGAAGTCATACCGGCTATCGAGCAGGCTATGGCGACCGACGGTCCTTTCCTGATCAATTTCATGGTGGAGCCGGAAGAGAACGTATATCCCATGGTACCGCCCGGGGCTACCATTGCCCAGTTTCTGGAACAACCTAAGAAAGAGGTGACGTCATGGCCGCGACAAAGCACACACTAGTTGCCATTGTCGAAGATAAGCCCGGTGTCCTGAACCGTATCGCCAGTCTTTTCAGGAGACGCGGGTTCAATATCGATAGTATTGCCGTCGGGCACAGCGAGGTGGCCCATCTGTCCCGGGTGACGATTGTCGTCAACGGCTCCAACGCCATGGTCGAGCAGGTACGCAAGCAGCTGGACAAGCTTATCGACGTGGTCAGGGTGTCCGATATTACCGCCAACGACATTACCATACGGGAACTGGCGCTGATAAAGGTGAAAGCCGCATCGGCTTCCCGCAGCGAGATTATTGAGATTGCCGATATCTTCCGGGCGAACATCGTCGATGTCGCCTCTGATTCGCTGACTGTCGAGATTACCGGCGATGAGGATAAAATTAACTCGATATTAAAACTCCTCAAGGGATTCGGTATCAAGGAGATTGCTCGTACCGGCCGCATCGCTATGGTCCGGGGCAACCTGGGCAGCGTACCCGGCGAGGGCAAAGCTGCCGGAGGTCGCACTAAAAAGCAGTCTGCGTAGAGAATACGCGAAATA
>JASFHJ010000072.1:0-6795 GCA_050123255.1 Dehalococcoidia bacterium | reverse complement strand
GGCGGGTATGCCGGCGTTACTGTCCTGAAGCCGATTGACTAACCCCTTAATTGCGCCATCCTCCAGCACCGGTTCTAAATCCGGTTTCTCAGCGAGTAGCTGCAGTTGAACGGCGTATTTCAGCCAGACAGGACCATCCAGTAACCAATCGAGGACTTTTTTCTCCAAAACTACAGCCTGTGAATCCAACTTTTCTTAGCGCTCTATAATGTGGAAGGGGATTCCGGTTACATTCTATTTTAACGTTTTTCAGGGCTACCGTAAAGCCTCCTTCAGGCTCAAACCGGGAGAATATTCCGGATATTTTTTGAATATATTGACGGACTGTGAAATAATACGACATACTGGATAATTACCCATACAGCCACGTTTATGATAATATTTATCTATTCCCGCCGGGATTTTTTCCGGCAGCTCTGATTGTTCGATAGGAGAAGGAGGATAATAATGATCAGGTTAGAGGCTAAGACCAAACTCAGCCCGGAAAAAACAATCGAAGAGGCGGTGTCTTTCTTCGGTCCCGGCGGATATGGTCTGGAAGTTAAGGAAAATATGGCCGACCACGCCTTTTTCGTCGGCGGCGGCGGCAGCGTGACTGTCACCGTGAAGCCGGAAGATAAGAAAACCTCCGTAGACATTGTGTCCAGGGAATGGGACTTCCAGGTCCAGCAGTTCCTGGAGAAAATCACCTGACCATAATTTCCCCATAAAACCCCGGATTACATCCCCTGCCTGCCGGTTCGTTGTGTAAACCAGGTAATGATTAAGATTTCTGGAGGTCAAACTTGACTGAATACGGGTACGCCGGAAATATTCTAAAAATAAACTTGTCCGATAATTATATAGAAAAAACGCCTGCAATCGAATACTCGGAGAGGTTCCTCGGCGGGCACGGCATCGCCGCCAAGCTCTACTGGGATATGGTACCTCCCCGGACCAGAGCCCACGATGAAGATAACGCCCTGATATGCGCCAGCGGACCCGTGTGCGGATTTCCCGGATTCGCCGGTTTCAGGTGGAAAGTCTGCGGTAAATCGGCCGAAGGCGATCGCGAATCGTTCAATTACTGCAACCTGGGCGAAAGGTGGGGAGCTTTCTTGAAATTCGCCGGATATGACGCCCTTACCATCCGGGGGAAGGCGGAAAAACCCACCAGCATTTTTATCGACGGCAGCAACATCGAGTTCAAGGATGCTTCCTCCCTATGGGGAAAGTCTACCTTCGATGTTATCGATATCCTCAAAGAAGAATACGGGAAAAACGTAAGTATCCTGACTATCGGTCCGGCGGCGGAAAACCTGGTGCCCTACTCCACTATTTTTACCGATGCAGGCGCTTCCGGCTCGGGCGGGCTGGGAGTCGTCATGGGTTCCAAGAAGCTGAAAGCCATCATCATAGCCCTGAAAAACCGCCGTCCTAAAGCGGCTCATCCGGATAAACTAAAAGAGCTGGCGGAGAAAGTCCAGATTATGAGACCCCCGGCTGACATGCCCTCGATGTGGGAGGTACCGGAGCTTACCAGGAATCACTCCTGTTACGGGTGCGGTATCGGCTGCGGTCGTCAAATATACAACATCGACGGACGGCGCTATAAATCACTGTGTCAGGCTTCGGTATTTTACGCCAACCCCGTGATGAGATATTCCGGTAAGGTCAACGGCGCACGGTTGCTGGCCACACGGCTTTGCGACGGCTACGGCATAGATACCGCCATCATGCACGGCATGGTTGAGTGGATAGATGCCTGCCAGGAAGCCGGACTGATGACCGAAAAGCAGACCGGTCTGCCGCTGAAAAAGGTGGGCAGCCCGGAATTCATTAATGTTCTTACCGGCATGATAACCAACCGGGAAGGATTCGGGGAAGCATTATCGCGGGGAACGATAGCCGCCGCCAGGGAAATAGGACCTGAAGCCGAAAAGATGCTCCACCTGCACATTGCCACTCGCGGCAGCGAGACCAAGGACTACGACCCCCGCCTGATGCTATCGACTTCACTGATTTATGCCACCGAGCCGCGACGCCCGATACAACAGCTGCACGGTATTTGCAGTCTGGTCATGGCATGGCTGGGCATGGGTGACGATAAACCGGGCCGGCTCTTCAAGATCGGGAGTGTCCGCAAAACCGCCGAAAAATACTGGGGCAGTGCTATCGCGGCTGATTTTTCTACGCTGGAAGGCAAGGCCTTAGCCGCGAAAAAGGTACAGGACCGCTGTTATGCCAAGGAAAGCCTGGTGCTGTGCGACCTCAGATGGCCCGGGATGGTTACGCCGGAGGGACCGGGCGACCCGTCCACCGAAAGTCAGATATACTCGGCGATTACCGGCAAAGATACCGACGAGGCAGAACTGAATAAAACAGGCGAAAGAATCCTCAACCTGCAACGAGCCATCTTACTCCGGCAGGGCTGGCAGGGTCGCCGGGACGACCAGCTACTGGACTACTACCATACCGAACCCCTGCAAAAAGGCGAGATTTTCTGGAACGATAACGGACTCGTGCCGGGTAAAAACGGCAAGGTTACATCGAAAATCGGGACGGTAGTTGACCGTGATGACTTCGAAAAACTCAAGGACGAATATTACGAACTCCGCGGCTGGGACGTCGAAAGCGGTTTCCTGACCGAAGTAAAAATGGCTGACCTTGGACTCGAAGATATTGCCCTGGACCTAAAAAGCAGGGGGCTTCTTAAATAAGGCGAATACTCCCTGATTTTTCCGTTATTTATACCTTGCTAGTACCTTTATCGCAGATGTATCATTATGATTAGGAATACGTATGGAAAATGATTTGGTCCCACCGGGTCTTATCTACCTGGCGGATAACATAATGTCCACCCAGAATATCCTGGGCATCACTAAAGAGCAGAGCGCCCGGTGGGCGGAACACCTGAACCTGCCCGAACGGGCAGAGACCATCTTTTTTGCCGGCTGCGGCTACCAGTATTCCGGGCAGCTCGAAGCCCTGATGTCGCTGGTACGGCAAATAGACAAAAGCGTTATCGGCGCCGAGCTGCCGATGCGTCTCGCCAGATTCCAGAAAAAACTGGGGCTGAATCTGCCCGGCCTTTACAGCAAGGCGATTTCCCGGGGAAGTGTCGACGAAGTAAAACCCCTGGAGTCAGCTATCTACGTACTGCAAAAGCTGGGGATATCTTTCGGGTACCTGGCGGAAAACGAGCCATGCTGCGGGGCGCCGCTATACCAGTCCGGCCTGCAGAATAAATTCGCTGAAAACGCCCGGCAGGCTTATAGCAGGCTTAAATCAGCCGGCGTAAAGCGGATCATCAGTGTCGTCCCCTACTGCACCAACGCTTTGCAGAACCTGTTCCCGCAATATATCGATGATTTCGACCTGGAAGTTAAACAGTTTCTGGAAATAGTCACCGATAGTCTTCCTTCGCTAAAATTGCGTTTCCCCCGGAAAGCGAAAGTTACTTATCACGACCCCTGCCAGATGGTAAGGCAATTAAACCTGGTGGACGAGCCGCGCCGTATATTGAGCGCTATCGAGGGTATCGAACTGGTGGAACCGGAGTGGACCAGGGGCGAATGGTCGACCTGCTGCGGCGGCGGGGGCGGTTTCGAGGCCGTTTTCCCCGAGTTAAGCGGGGTACTGGCGGTGAACCGCGCCGGCGAACTTCTGGAAACGAATCCGGATATTATCGTTACTCACTGTCCCGGCTGCGTTATGCAGCTCAAGGGCGGACTGCGCGAACTGAAAGTGGAAAATGTGGAAGTACTGGATATTTCCCAGATTATTGCGGCATCCCTGGAAACTGAAGGCAACCCAACCAACTCGTAACCTTTCTTAGTACTCTTTCAGGTGGGGAGGTGATGTGTTATGAGGTAGAAGAAAGAGTTCCTTGATTCCTCTTCTAGCCCTTAATCTGTATGGGAAAAGGAGGGAAACAAAATGCTTCAAGTTCCAGATTTACACATATCCAGTGAATCAAATGCTAAAGGTAGCGCGCTAGTTGAAATACTAAGCCGTAAAGACCGAGACCATGCTGGTACATTCACCCTCAAGCTTGATGTTGCTTTCCAGCCGAATCAATATCCAATACTCAATAACCTTGATATGGAAATCGACCTCTCTGACTCCGTCAGGTGTGTGGTAGCAGCCAAAACAATCGAGCAGATGAGCTCAGTCGGTAAGCATACCCCGTCCATCTATCTCACCGGTCGTTGCGTCATCGATCCAATGGGAGAAAAGGGAGAATATAACGCTTGTCGATACTGGCTACTGATAGCCAATAATAAATCGGAGAGGGAAAAAGGTACGCCCGATATCATCAGCTTACTGATTTACGATTGTGATGGCTCCAGGATAGCCCACGGGACTGGTCCGGTCGTAAAAGGTGATCTCAGCGTTCGACCCGGTACCAACTAATTATTAGACATACCACGTAAAGCAAGGTCTGTTTATCTAGTAAGTAATTATACGTCACCCATTTCACGTACAATACTTTACACAATTTTATGTATACTTAAAAACCATTGATGGATGGCGATAGGGGGTTTTGTATATTCAATACTTCAACTGTTATTATTAAGACATGAAGAAGCAGTCGGAATTCAAGAGTTATAAAAAGGAGATAATGGGCGCCGCGCATAACGACCGGCTCCGCCTGGCGCTGACGCGTTCCATCAAGAGCTTCCGTAACAACGTTAAGAACGCCCTGGAAAAATTCCCTCACACCGTCGATATGGCGGCAGAGGTAAAGAAGATAAAGGAAAATTCCATCCCCCGCATGGAGGAGCTGGCACAACAGGCCATCAAGGAGATTGAGGAGAACAGGGGCAAGGGCTACATTGCCCGGACGGTGGAAGACGCGCTGGATATCATCGCCGACCTGGTGGGGGCCGGTAAGCTGGTAGTTACCGGCAAGACGATGACCGGCGAGGAGATAGGACTGCGCAAGCACCTGGAAGAGTTCGGCAACGAGGTCTACGAGACCGACCTCGGCGAATTCATCATTCAGCAGATAGGTTCCCGGCCGATGCATATCTTATCTCCTTCCATCCATGTCCCCCGGGAGGACGTCGCCCGGCTCTTCTCACGGATAATCAGCGAAGAAATAACCCAGGAATCGGAAATAGCCGACATGGTAGCCGCCGCCCGCGAATTCCTCCGGGACAAATTCTTCCAGGCGGATGTCGGCATCAGTGGTTCCAACGTGGTCGCGGCGGAAACGGGCACCCTTTTCATCATCGAAAACGAGGGTAATATCCGGCTTTCCACCAGCGCGCCGCCGGTGCATATCGCCATCGTCGGCATGGAGAAGCTGGTGCCTACCCTGGCGGATGCCTATAAGGTCAGCGAAGTTACCTGGCGCTACGCCAACTACACGATTCCCTCCTACGTCAGCATGGTATCCGGTCCCAGCAAGACCGGCGATATAGAGAAAGTCACCACCTACGGCGCTCACGGACCCGGAGAGTTCCACGTCATCTTCCTCGACGGCGGCCGTACCGAACTGGCCAAATATCCCAAGCTGCGGCAGGCGCTTTACTGCCTGCGCTGCGGCGGCTGCCTCTACGAATGCCCCGTTTTCGCGGTTACCGCCGGTAACTTCGGAGACAAATATTTCACCGGCATCGGGGCCGTCTGGGCGGCAATCAACAACAAGGACATGGAAAAAGCCACGTCGATTGCCTATACCTGTCTGACCTGCGGTCGCTGTAAACAGCGCTGCCCGATGCAGATAGACGTTCCGGAAATGATAATCGAGCTGAGAAAAACGCTGGCGGAAGGGGATAACGGTGGTCCGGGAGATTAAAAGCGACGCCGTCACGGAAGCGGTTGCCCATCTCTTCCGGCAGGCTAACTATGAACTCACCGACGACGTTATCAAAGCTCTCCGGGAGGCACGTCAGCAGGAGGAATCCCCCGCCGGACGGGAAGCGCTGGACAGAATCCTGGAAAACGCCGAAATCGCCGCCGAAGACGGCGTTCCGCTCTGCCAGGACTGTGGCGTATCTCTCGTCTTTCTGGAGATAGGACAGGACGTCCACATAACCGGCAGTGATGTTTATCAAGCCGTGAACGAAGGTGTGCGCCGGGCTTACGTAGACGGCTACCTCCGCAAGTCCGTGGTGTACAAACCTTTCTCCGACCGCATCAACACCCGCGATAACGCCCCAGCGGTCGTTCACGTCGAACTGAAGCCCGGAAACAAGCTGCGAGTCGTCGCTCTGCCCAAGGGAGCCGGCTCGGAAAACATGACCCGCCTGGGCATGCTGACGCCCTCAGCGGGCCGGCAGGGAATCATCGATTTTACAGCCAAATCCACGGAAGAAGCCTGGGCCAATCCCTGTCCGCCGGTCATTATCGGGGTGGGGATAGGCGGCACGGCGGAAAAAACCCTGCTGTTAGCCAAGCAAGCCCTCCTCCGCAACGTGGGCGAACCGTCCCCGGACGGGGAAACCGCCGCCCTGGAAAAGGATATCCTGGAAAAGGTCAACAGCCTGGGCATCGGGCCGCTGGGTTACGGGGGCAGGATTACCGCCCTTGCCGTTCATGTAGAGACGTTTCCGGCGCATATCGGCAGTATGCCGGTGGCTGTCTGCTTCCAATGCCACAGCGCCCGGCACCGGGAGATAACGCTGTAATATTTATACGGGGAGGGGGATACAGGGGATGGGTTGTAAAATAAAATGACTGCTGTGAAAAAAATCGACCTGCCGTTAACCGAAGAAGTAATCAAAGACCTGCGTGCCGGCGACAGCCTGTCGCTTTCCGGCGTGCTGTACGTAGCCCGCGACGCCGCCCACAAGAGAATGGTCGCCG
>JASFHJ010000071.1:0-6808 GCA_050123255.1 Dehalococcoidia bacterium | reverse complement strand
GAGAATACTATCTTGTTGCCGTCCGGTGACCAGTTAGGCGCGAAATCATAAAAGGCATTGGTGGTCAGCCGGGTCTGGCCGGAGCCGTCGGCGTTCATCACGTATATTTCCGCGTTAGTATCCCGGACGGAATAAAAAACAATCCGGTTGCTGTCGTCTTTGCCGCATCCGGATATCAACAGCAATCCCAGACCGAGAAGTATCAGTGGAGTAAATAGCTTCTTATAATTCATCTTGTGTATATTTTTCGTTCTTATTATAATACACTTACTTTTTCCACGCCATCATGATTCTGGTAGTGACCGGTTCCCTGAATTTGCCGGCCGGGTCCAGTTCTGTCAATCTCTGGCGCAGGTCGGCCTCGAATGGTTCCTTTTTATCCCCGAGGACCGGAATCGAGACAAAAGAAGTCGAATAAACAAATCCCACGATACGGTCGATTGTCCATGTGTTCTGAGTTCTGATTATAATTGACTGGAATCCCCGGAACTCGGATTTTATCAAGACTTCCTCATGTCTTTGGGGTGGGTGAGTGTAGGTACCGTTCGTACCGGCTTTCCTTTTTTCTCCCAGCCATGATTTTACGGTCTCTCTTATAACTTTTTTCCAGGGTAGTTCGGGGCTGTCCATCGGCCCGTTATCGACCACTACAGCTATCCCGCCGCCCCGCCGGGTCAGGTTATATATATCCTTAAGCGTTTGTTCCCGGTCCATCCAGTGAAACGATCGGGCCATCACCGTGAGGTCTACTTCCCCAATCGGTTTGATAATGGATAACAAAGCGGAAGATTCGCCGGTCAGCCAGGAGATATTAATGAGATGACGGCGTGCCGCCGACTTACGGCCTTCGTCCAGCATCTCTTCCTGGGGGTCTATGGCGATAACATCGGCTACGTACGGAGCCAGTTTCAGGGCTATCTGCCCCGTACCGCAGCCGAGATCGACTACTCTGGATTTATTATTTAGCTTGAAACTCTCAACGATTGTTTGTATTGCTTTTTTCGGGTACCCCGGCCGGTATCGGGCGTAGAACCGGGCGGTTCCGGTAAAAACATTTTTAGGATCCCAGGTAGTGCGATTACCACCCACCGGAGTTCCGGGATTAGTTTCCTGCATAATCTCTTGATTTATTCCATCTTCTTACTGCCGGAAGGCGTCCTGGAAAGCGCTTCGGAAAGTCCCAATACGTTGATCAGCTTGGACTGATCGGACATGATGAGCTTGGTGTTTTCCTCCAGCGATGCCTGGGTAACCTGAAGCTGCTTCAGTAATTGCGCATTGCCGATAAAAAACTTATCCGCCGCCAGAGATACATTTTCAATAGCCTGGGCTTCACCTTCCGCCCTTAAAATAGCTGCCTGTCTATCACCCTCGGCAACCAGGATATTGTTCTGCCTGTCACCCTCGGCTTCCAGTATCTGTTTCTGCTTGTACGCTTCTGCTTCCAGGATGACGGCGCGCTTCTCTCTTTCCGCTTTCATCTGCTTGCTCATGGCATCGGTGATATCCTTGGGCGGTTCGATTTCCTTTACCTCCACCCGGGTTACCTTAACGCCCCACTTATCGGTAGCTTCGTCCAGGGTCAATCTTAAGGCGGCGTTGATGCGTTCCCGTGATGTCAATGTCTCATCAAGGCTCATCTCACCGATGACGTTCCTGAGGTTCGTCTGCGCCAGCTTACTCACGGCAATGTAGAAGTTGGCGACCTCGTACCGGACGGCTTTGGCGTCGGTGACATAGTAATAGACTACCGCGTCCACGGTTACGGTTACGTTATCATTGGTGATAACCGGTTGCGGTTCTACGTCCAGTACAGTCTCTCTCATATCTATCCGTGATACCAGCGAATCCATAAAGGGGATGATGAACCGGAGGCCGGGTTCCAGCGTTTCCTTGTATCTCCCGAATCTTTCGATGATTCCCTTTTGCGCCTGGTGGATTATCGTTACCGATTTGGCCAGGGTGATTACCAGGACTAGAAATAGAATTACAATGGCTACTATTGCTCCTACAGGCATTTTATTGATTACCTCCTTTAACCTTTTCTACGTTCAGCGTCACCCCGCTTACACCGGTGACGGTTATTTTTTCTCCTTCCTTGATTTCTTCATCCGCTTTGGCGCGCCATTCTTCCATACCTACCTTGACCATGCCGTATTCATTAGCTTTGATGTCCTGCCGGACCGTCCCGGTCTTTCCCACGATGGTATCGATATTGGTCTTTTCGCCTTTTACCGCCATTCTGCGATGTATGTATCTACGCCCGATGAAGACATAAGCCACGCAGATAACGCCGCTTATTACCGCTGTCCATACCCAGGAACCCAGGGCTACGGTTATCAGTCCGCCAAGTATCAGGGCTGACCCGATAAATACCATGTCCAGGCCGGTCTCGATGCCCAGCAGCAGCTCCGTCATCACCAGTACCAGTCCGGCAGCTACAAATATCAGCCACAGCCAGGAGTCAACAAAAGCAACGTCCATTGCGTCGCCTCCTTTCCCATATTTCGCTTGGTAATTGTAAACATAATAACGCGTCTTGTCAATTTTTTTGAGTTCAAACAGTTTGTAATGTTTTATAAAATGTTTATTCCTTAAAATCCGTTTTTTATGCTCTTTTTATCTTTATCGGGTTAAAATCCGGTGTTAACTTGGAGGTAGACCGCGATGCTGGGCATGACGACAACCGAAGACGCAACTACCACCGGCATGAAGGAAATTGCCGAAGCCCTGGGCGGCGGTATCCGCGAGGGCTCTCTGGTAATGGTAGAAGGCGAGGCGAAAACCGGTAAAAGCGTTATCTGCCAGTACATTACCTCTGGTATTCTGCGTTCAAGACAAACTTCGGTGGCATATTTCACGAAGGAATATACCCCGGAAGGTCTGGTAAGGCAGATGGAGTCCATTTCGCTGGATATCAGCAACTATGTGAAAACGGACCAGTTCAGAGTGTACCCGCTGTATGAAGGCGATGTAATCACCAACAGCAAGGAATTCCTGCAACAGCTGCTCAATAATATCGCGCGTCTTCCCAAGCGATTTCAACTAATCATCGTCGATGCCGTAACCCCGCTGATAACCCGGGTTAACCTAGATGCGAAGGTCGATTTCATCGAAGTATGCAAGGAAATGGGCAAGCAGGACCGTTCTATCGTTATGGTAATCGACCGGCATATCTACGAGGGAAGGTCTTTGACCCGCGTGTTTGAAATGAGCGACTATTACCTTCAACTTCAATCGCATGACGCCATACTGGAACCGGGGCAGATAGATGACCGGGTTATCAAGGTCCTTAACGTTACCAAGATGGCCGGCGCCGAACGCGCTTCGCAGGGCGGAATCAGGTTCGAGATTAAGCCCGGGGCCGGCATACAAATCCTGCCGTTTCTCAAGGTCAAGATATAGCTGCCGCAAGCCGTTTATGCTATCATTCTCCATGATGAGCGACGGTAAAAATCCCTACGAATCGATCAGTTCCAACTCAAGGAATGCTATAATCAGGCATAACGTTGTTTATTATCCCCGGGTAGACTCCACGATGAATATCGCCCGCCGGGAAGCGCGTCAGGGAGTTCCGGAGGGTACGGCTATCATCGCCGGGGAACAGACCGGCGGCCGGGGAAGAAGCAACCGACGCTGGTTAACACCCCCGGGCAACATCGCAATGTCGGTGATTCTTTATCCCGACATCGCCTGTCTTCCATATCTGGTAATGATTGCCTCGCTGGCGGTAGTTCAGGGCATCAAGAACGTTACCGGGCTGTCGGCCGATATCAAGTGGCCCAATGATATCCTCATCGGCGGTAAAAAGGTGGGCGGTATCCTGATTGAAAACGAAATAAGCGGAGGAAATGCCGCCCGGGCGATTATAGGGATAGGGATAAATATTGATATTGAGGAATCGGCAGTCAGGGGAAGCGCTGTGCCGGCTACCAGTCTGGAAAAGGAGAGCCGTCAGGCGGTGGAAAAGGTTGATGTGGTGAAACGAGTACTGGGTGAGATGGACCGGCTTTATTCAAAGTTACCGGATGCCGGGGAGATATTTACGGAGTGGCAAAGGAAACTGGTAACGCTGGGGAAAAGGGTAGTGGTTACCTCCGGCGATGAAATTTTCGAGGGCACCGCTGACTCTGTAGAGCCCGGCGGCGCCCTCGTCGTTAAACTTGGCGATGGTACTTCAACTCAAGTAGTAGCCGGGGACGTTACCCTGCGGCATAATGACCAGAAGTAAGTTGATTATTTCTTCTTTACCACGGGAGCCCATATCTGGCATTTCATCTCGTCGCCTTCGCCTTCCGGAGAATGAGAGTACACCTCGAGATCCGGGGTTCCCGGGTGTTCGTAGCCGGTGGATGAGTACCACTCTCCGAAGATTTGCCTGGTGATGTCCTGGAGATTCCCCAGAGTACAATCGAACATCGCCCAGGTGGTCGCGGGAATCTCCATTTTCTCGAACTTCCCCGGCGAAGCACCTTCCGGAAGTTCTACCGCAATACCATAGTAAAAATCTCCCTTACCGAGGTCGCCGTGGCAAACTCCAAGCATAACGCCTCCCGTTATAGCGCCGGGCGCGTTGCCGGAAAGCGCTGTCATCTCCCCGCAATCCGGTGAAGCTAGGAATTCCTGCCACCAGGCCGGAATGTCCTTGAAATTTTGTCCGCCGATATTGGTAAATTTCCTCGATGTTATGGCTACCGGGAAAGCCGGTTTCTTGAGAATCCTGTAATCCATGTCATTACCTCCTTTTAATTCAATGTAAAAGGAGATGCGCGGATAGGACGTCAGCGTTACTCCCGGCTCGCGCGCCGCCGTGGGTGTCACGCCGTGCAGGTTACGGAAGGCCCGGGTGAACGCATTGGGAGAATCGTAGCCGTACTTCATGGCGATATCGATAACCGTGTTGTTGCCGTTCAGCAGTTCCGTCGCCGCCAGGGTAAGTCGGCGCCGCCGGACGTATTCCACCGGCGTCAATCCGTTGATGGCCAGGAAAACCCGGTGAAAATGAAACGTCGAGCAGCAGGCTTTTTCCGCTGCTTTATTGAAATCTATCTCATCCGCCAGGTTATTTTCGATATAGTCTATCGCCGCGTTCATTCTTTCGGACCATTCCATGCTTTCCACGTCTCCTTCAGCGATAGTATATCAGCGGCGCTAGGTGATGTCGCACCTTATTCTGCCTTTTGATGATTGGTCGGGTATTGCACTGATATTATGCACAAGCAAATAATCCGAATCAAATAGTAACGGGAGGGGAATATCGCCCCTCCCGTTTCATTTTAAAGCAGGTTTCGCTATTTCTTGATGACCGGCTCCCAGAACTGGCAGCGGTAGTCCTGGCTTTTCGGATCTCCCGGCAGGTAGACCTCCAACTCCGGCTTGGTGGCATGCTCATAACCGGTAGCGAGAAACCATTCTATGAAAACCTTGTCCTCGAGGTCATGTATCGCTTTGGGCAGCGGGCCGATTGATTCGAAAACCGCCAAGGTGGCCGCCGGTATTTGCACAACCTCGTATCCTGCCGGCAACGGACCGTCAGGCTTCTCAATGCCGGTAGCGTAGGTAAAACTCTCCATTCCTTCCTCGATAGCGGTTACTCCCAGATGGGCGGCCCCGGTAACCTTGCCCGGTTTTCCCCCCGCTCAGTTTAGCCAGGGCCTCGTCACGCTTTTCACGGTAAAACTTGTCCCAGTAATCCCACCAGAATCCTTCCCAGGCTTCGGGGTCTATTATATAACCCTCGTAGACCTTTCCGGATTTTTTTCGGATTTAACCACTACCTCGAACGCCGGTTTCTCCGTAATCCTGTAATCCATGTCGGTACCTCCTGTTAATTTAATATTAAAGAAGATACGCGGATATGCCGTCAGCGTTACTCCCGGCTCGCGCGCCGCCGTGGGTGTTACGCCGTGCAAACTCCGGAACGCCCGGGTGAACGCTTCCGGCGAATCATAGCCGTATTTCATGGCGATATCAATGACCTTTGACTTACCGGAACTCAACTCGGTTGCTGCCAGGGTAAGTCGGCGCCGCCGGGTGTATTCCGCCGGGGTCACACCGAGGACGGCGAAGAACAGCCGCTGGAAGTGAAAACTGGAACAGGCAGCTCTTTTAGCTGCCTCGGTGGTAAGAACCTCGCCGTCCAGGTTATCTTCAATATAGCTTATCGCCGCGTTCATTCTTTCCGACCACTCCATCTGTTCCGCTTCTCCTTCGGTATCACTATAACAGGGGCGATGACCGGCTTTCCTGATTTTTTATGCAGACTTCTGCATGACATATCAGTACTGGAAGTATAAGAAAAAAGGGGAGGGGGAACATCCCCCTCCCGCTATTGAACCGGAGTGGATTATTTCTTTTTATCGCCTATGCTGGCAAAGGCTTTGAGGAATTCGATGGGAATGGGGAAGAGGATGGTGCTGTTCTTTTCGCTGGCTATTTCCGTCAGCGTGGAAAGGAACCGGAGCTGTATGGCGGAAGGTTCCCTGCCGATAACCGCGGCGGCCTGGGCCAGTTTCTCGGAAGCCTGAAGCTCACCCTCGGCGTGAATTATCTTGGCGCGGCGTTCGCGCTCGGCTTCGGCCTGGGCGGCCATCGACCTCTTCATTTCCTCGGCAAGCTCTACTTCCTTGATTTCCACGGTACTGACCTTGACGCCCCACGGGTCGGTATGTTCGTCGATGATTTTCTGCAGCATCTGGTTTAGTTTTTCACGCTGCGTCAGCAACTCATCGAGTTCCGATTGACCCAGCACGTTCCTCAGCGTGGTCTGGGATATCTGGGACGTCGCCCGGATATGATCGAGGACTTT
>JASFHJ010000070.1:0-6833 GCA_050123255.1 Dehalococcoidia bacterium | reverse complement strand
GACGAGTGTCACCAAAGATATTGCCAGTAGCGTGCCGAAAACCATGCATCTGGGTATCCTGGCCTTTATTATAGGCGTTATCATCGGCATACCTGCAGGAGTGATCAGTGCCATCAGGAGGGCAACTTGGCTGGATACCGTTCTAACCACCGCGGCCAACGTCGGTATAACAGTCCCTATTTTCTGGCTTGGTATTATGATGATATGGGTTTTTGGCGTCCAGCTGCACTGGTTGCCGGTCATGGGTTATACCTCACCGTTCGAAGACTTAGCCAAGAATACTCAGCAGATAATAATGCCGGTATTGTGCCTGGCCGTTTGGCCCATTGCGAGTAACGCCCGGCAGGCCCGCTCCAGCATGCTCGAGATTCTCCGCCAGGACTATATACGTACCGCTTATGCAAAGGGATTATCAGAGCGCCTGGTGATTTATAAACATGCTTTGAAAAACAGCCTCATCCCGATAGTTACGCTGGCCGGCATGGGGATACCGATTATTGTTGGCGGTTCGGTTCTGGTAGAGCAGGTGTTCAATATCCCGGGGATGGGACGTTTGACCGTCAACTCCTTGCTAAACCATGATTATACCTATGTACAGGGAACCACCCTCATACTGACCGGGGTAGTCGTATTATCTAACCTTCTTGTTGACATTTCCTACGGCTGGCTGGATCCCAGGATAAGGTATGACTAATATTATGAAAGATGTCAGGGTAAGGATATTTAATGGTACAAGATACGGAAGCCTTAGAACCCAAATTTGACACTACGGTTCGCGTTAACGAATTTCGTAGATTCCTCCGCGTATTTCTCAGCCGCGGCCTTGTTGTTTTCGGTCTGGTAATACTGGTTATCTTTCTGATAACCGCCGTCTTCGGGCCGTTGTTTTCCCCATATGATCCGGTTACCCAGAACTTGATGGCAACTTTGGCGGCTCCCTCCGGCGAGTATCTCCTGGGTACGGACTATCTGGGAAGAGATACTTTAAGTCGCTTGATTTACGGTGCCCGGATGTCCCTTATGGTTGGCGTTGTAGCAGTCGGAATCGCGTCGATTGTGGGCATGGCCATCGGATTGATGGCCGGGTTTTACGGCTCATGGGTGAACGCGGTACTGATGAGGATTGTTGATACCCTCATGTCTTTTCCCATGATATTACTGGCTTTATTGCTGGCGGGTTTACTGGGTGGTGGCTTGACTAACGTGATGATAGCTCTGGGAGTAGCGCTGATCCCCGCCTATGCCAGGCTGATGTGCGGACAGGTACTATCGATACGAGAGACGGATTATGTTATGGCGGCGAAATCTACCGGCAGCCGTAATTTCCGCATTATGTTACGTCATATACTCCCCAACGCTCTACCTCCCCTCATCGTCCTGATTACCATGCAAATAGGAGCTGCGATCCTGGCTGAAGCCGGGCTCAGCTATCTGGGTATCGGTATTTCCCCGCCAACAGCTACCTGGGGTTCTATGGTGAGTGATGGATTCCAGTTCCTGATGACTAATCCATTGTTATCATTCCTTCCGGGGTTAGCCATCATGATCGTTGTGTTTGCCTTTAACATGGTTGGTGACGGTTTAAGAGACGCCTTTGATCCCAGGCTCAGAGGAACAATATAACGGGTGTATATGCCTGATATACCGGTAAATGTGTAAAGCAGAGCCTCAAGCCGAAGAATCCCGTCGTTAGGATTCGTTTTATCTATAGATTTATCAGTTATTTGAATAAAATAAAAAATAGAGGGGCGAAATAATTGGATAGAGTTAAAGGTAAAGTCGCTATTGTTACCGGATCCGCATCCGGTATCGGCGAAGCGACTGCCAAGGTTCTGGCGCGGGAAGGCGCTAAAGTCGGGGTTGTGGACATCGACGATGAAAACGGCGGCCGCGTGGTAAAGGAAATCAATTCCGCCGGAGGCGAAGCTGTTTTCCACCACATGGACGTTACTGAAGAGAATGAAATAGAAAGCGTGTTTTCCGAGATATACGAGAGATTTGGGAAGCTCAATATCCTGGTGAACAATGCCGGTGTTGCCGGACACGGCGGCCCCAGTCATCTACTGGCGAATGAAGAATGGGACAGAATGATGAATACCAACGTTAAAGGCCCGTTCTGGTGTGTAAAGTACGCCGTGCCCTATATCCTGAAGTCCGGCGGCGGCAGTGTCGTCAACGTTTCATCGATTATGGGGATGCTCGGTGGGTCCGGTGTCTATGGTACTTCCAAGGGTGCCTTACGCCAGCTGACGAAATGTGATGCAATCACTTATGCCAGGGATAATATCAGGTTCAATTCTGTTCATCCCGGTTTTATATTGACCCCCTTAACCATAAAACTGGGGGAGTTACGACCTGAGGGTGCTGAGAAATCGATGGAAGAACTGAGCCAGGGAATTCCTGTGCGGAGGTTGGGACTCCCGGAGGAAATAGCGAACGGTATCCTTTTCCTGGCTTCTGACGAGGCCAGCTATGTAACCGGTACCGAGTTGATAATAGACGGGGGAGTTTTTATCACCTGAGACCACTGGTGAAAAAATACATTATCTTGATAAATAAAAAGGAAAGGTGAAGCTAATGGACAGAGTTAAAGGTAAAGTCGCCATTATTACCGGATCCGCATCCGGTATCGGCGAAGCGGCTGCTAAGCTTCTGGCGCGGGAAGGCGCTCAGGTGGGCGTTGTGGATATTGACGATGAAAACGGCGACCGTGTGGTGAATGAAATCAATTCCTCCGGAGGCGAAGCCGTCTTCCATCATATGGATGTCACCAGAGAGAATGAAATAGAAAGCGTGTTTGCCGAGATATACAAGAAGTTCGGGAAGCTTAAAATCCTGGTGAACAATGCGGGAGTCGCCGGTGGTGTCGGACCCAGTCATCTACTTACCAATGAAGAATGGGACAGGGTAATGAATATTGACCTGAAAGGCCCGTTCTGGTGTGTAAAATACGCCGTGCCTTATATCCTGAAGTCCGGGGGTGGCAGTGTGGTCAATATTTCTTCAATTATGGGTATGCTCGGAGGGGCTGGTGTCTATGGTACCGCCAAGGGTGCCTTACGCCAGCTGACGAAATGTGATGCAATCACTTATGCCAGGGATAATATCAGGTTCAACGTTATTTTTCCAGGCTATATAAACACCCCACAATTTCGAAGACTGGCATCCAATTCGCCCGGAGGTGTAGAAGGATCAGTGAAAAAGGAGAGCGAAAGGATTCCATTGGGCAGGATGGGAAAGTCGGAGGATATTGCTAATGGTATTCTCTTTCTGGCTTCCGATGAAGCGAGTTATGTGACCGGTTCTGAACTGATTATAGATGGGGGTATAATTATCACATAAAGCTCCGGTCAAGAATAAAAAAGGAGTGAGATATGGGGAAATTACTCGATGGTAGAGTTGCCGTTGTAACCGGATCCGGAAACGGCATCGGCCGTGCCGAAGCAATAGGCATGGCGGCACGTGGGGCCAAAGTGGTAGTAAATGACATCGGGACGTCTTACGATGGTAAAGGCACTTCCAATTTAGTCGCTGATGCGGTAGTTAAAGAGATACAAGATGCCGGAGGCACGGCTGTTGCCAGTTATGACAGCGTCGTGACGGAGAAGGGAGCGGAAGGCATTATCAACACCGCCGTTGAGAATTACGGACGGATTGATATATTGGTGAATAACGCCGGCATCGTGCGCGAGCCCAACCCGGTATTCGATGTACCGAGTGATGACTGGGAAAGCCTTATCAAAACTCATTTATACGGAACTTTTTACTGCACCCGCTACGCATGTTCGTTGATGAGCAAACGGAAGTACGGCAGGATAATCAACACGTCCTCTCACGTCGGACTGGGATGGAAAGGTTTCACAGCCTATGGGGCTGCTAAAGAGGGCATTGCCGGTCTAACGCGGACCGCGGCCAGAGACATGGCGGAATACAACGTCACCTGCAATGCCATCAGACCGCTGGCGGCCTGGAGGGGTTCCAAAGAAATCACCCGGAAGATGGCCGTCAACCGCCCGGAGGACGTCGCCAGTCTGGTTATTTACCTGGCCAGCGAAACGGCAGGCCACATCAACGGCTGCATTTTTGAGGTCTGGCACGGGCACGTAGGGATTTTCAACGAGCCACCGGTCTTTAAAGAAGAAATAAATAAAGCTGACGGTTTTACACCCGAAGAACTTGCCGAGGAGATACCACGGACATTGACCAAAGGACTTACCAGAGATCTCCCGCCTACCTCTTTACAACTGATATGATGTTTCAGGTAAAATCCTGTCAGCGTTATGTATTGCCAGTCCCTAGATATAAAACGCCGTTAAATAAGCGCTGTGGATAGCCTCCGGAACCCGTCGGGGGATGGTACAGTCTCCGACCGCATAAAGCTCCTTTATCTGGCCATTCAGTTCCTTCTGAAGACTGTTGTTGGGTAGATAGCCTGTTGCCATGACTACGGTATCGACATTATCCAGGGTACTTTCCTCTCCTGACCAGACATCAATCAGCGTTACCTGACGCCCTGATATTTGCTTGATTTTGGTATGTTCCTTGATATTGGTCCCGTTTTCCCTCAGCCTTGGCCAAATTATTGGATTGCGGGCTGTTATCATTCCTGCAGGCACCATTAAACCTGCCGCGACACTGACCTGAGAAGTTAGCAGTTCGACATGTACACCCTTTTCCCCCAGGAAATCGGCGGTGGTGTACCCTTCCTGTTGTCCGGTACTTTCGTAAACAATCGCACAATCCCCCACGTTTACTTCTCCCCGAAGCACCCGGGAAGGGCTGACTACCCGGGATGTTTCACTGCCGGGCACTAATTCGACATACGGTCGTGAACCGGTGGCCATGATAACTGCGTCCGGCTGCTCCTGTAAAATGGAATCGGCGGTAGATTCCGTTTCCAGCTTTATCGTGATATCCAGTTTACAAATCTGGTTGGTTAGAAAGCGGGTAACCTGATTAAACTCTTCTCTTCCCGGCGCTTTACTCAAGACGTTGACCTGCCCGCCCAGCTGGTTATCTTTTTCATAAATGGTGACATCGTGCCCTTTCAACGCGGCCACCCGGGCGGCTTCCATTCCAGCCGGTCCGCCTCCGATGACTAAAACCTTCTTTTTCTTCGAGGCCGGTTTTATCACGGCGATTTCTTTAGTCTCCCGTCCCGATACGAGGTTCTGGGTGCATTTCGGCTTTCCATCAACATTGCAACCCTGATTACACGCGATACATAACCGGATATCCTCGATTCTCCCCTCCCGGGCTTTATTCCCGAATTCAGCATCGGCGATTTGTCCACGCACCAGGCCCACCATATCACAATGACCGTCGGCAATCGCTTTTTCCGCTATCGCCGGATCGTTGATACGCCCACAGGCGATCACCGGGATGGACTTCACCGCCTGCTTGACCCCGGAAGCCATCGGCACGCTGATTGAAGCCGGCGGAACGTACATCGGGGCGATGGTATAGGTATTGGTAAGACCGCCGTGGCCGACGCTGATATTCAGGAGATCGACCACTCCGGTGTCCTCCAGCGCCCGGGCTAATTTCTTGGTCTTTTCGCTGTCGATTCCTTCCGGTCCCGGATAGAGGTCGTCGCCGCTCATCCGGATGCCGATGATAAAATCTTTTCCTACCGCGTCCCTGATTCCTGTTACCACTTCCTTGATAAAGAGCAGCGGCTCGGCCCACTTATCCTTGCGGTGATTTATCCAGGGGCTCCAGAACTGCTGCGGGAGGTACCCGTGAGAGCCGTGTATCTCGCACCCGTCCAGTCCGGCTTCCTTGGCGGCTTGAGCATAGTCCACAAAGCCGCTGATGACATCATTAATTTCCGCATCGGTCATCTCGTGGGGGACCTCGGCACGGCCTAAATCCAGGTCAACAGGGTTCTCCGAGACGCCCCAGCTATTCGCGGCAAGTCCTTCGGATTTATCTCCAACATGCCAGAGCTGAATAAGTACCAGGGTATTGTACTCATGCACGGCTTCAGCCATTTGCTTCCAGTTGGGAAGAAGATCCTCGGGAGTTTCAAAAGGATGAAGGTGCTCTCCCAGCGTTACCCCCGAATCGTGGACTACGCACGGACCGATGATATTCAGTCCGCTCCCGCCTTTGGCACGGGCAGCCTGATAGGCGACATACTCCGGGAATGGAAGAGCTTCAAAACTGTGGCAGGGAAATACAATCCTGTTCTTGGCAGTCTTGCTACCTATTTTTATGGGTGAGAATAAGTGTTCATACTGCATGGTTGCTAATGCCTCCTCTTATACTCCATTGTATCTATTAAACGTAAAACGCGGTTAAATATGCGTTGTGGATTGCATCCAGAGACCGCCGGGGAGCAGCGCTATCCCCGATGACATATAGTTCGCTTGGTCCATTCGGATTGTCTCTCAGCGATTTATATAATGCGTTATCCGGTAAATATCCGGTTGCCATTACCACCGTATCAACATCGTCTACGGTTCGTTCCTCCCCTGACCAGACATCGATTAAGGTAACCGTGCGCCCCGATATCTGCTTGATCCTGGTCAGCCGCGTGACGTTGACTTTGTTTTTCCTGAGTCTTTGCCACATAAACGGGTTTTGTGTCGCTAATATACCTATATCCATACCCCAGCGCATCCCGATGTTCATCTGGGAGGTAACCAGTTCTACCTGTACCCCTTTTTCTCCCAGGAAGTCAGCTACACTCGGGCCTTCCGAATGACCGGAATTCTCGTAAACAACAGCCTTTTTTCCGGGATCAACTTCACCACGCAGTACTTGCGAAGGATTGACCACCCGTGCTGTCTGACTGCCGGGCACGGGCTCGGGATATTCGTGCGAACCGG
>JASFHJ010000069.1:0-6958 GCA_050123255.1 Dehalococcoidia bacterium | reverse complement strand
TATCCTGCCCAGTTGATGTTGATGATTTTGGGATGCTTCCGAATTCATGTCAATGATTTCAGAAGCATCCTGACCCGAGTTTCCCGCTATCTGCAGGATTTGTTCACCCAGAATGTTCAGTTGTATATATTGCTCCAGGGCTTCCTCAGCCTTCCCCTTCTCGCCTCTGGAGGCAGCATTATAAGCCCTCTGAAGTCTGTTTTGCATCAGCTGCAAGTTCATTTCCGTTGCCCGTACCCCATCTATCTCAGACATCGAACGAATGGTGAACGAGTAACGGTTCATCGCGAGTTCGCGGGTTTGCTGGAAGATGACTGTTTCATATCCACCTGAATTATCTTCGATCGCGTCCAGTACAGATACGTGATTTGTCATCACCTTAGAAAATTGAGCAAGCTGCTCGCAGTATTGGTTTCTTTCTGTAAACTGGCCGATTTTTTCAAAGGCAATATCGAGGTTTCTTTCATATCCGGACAAGGCGAGAGAAAGATTTTCCGGAGTTTTATCGACCAGTCTTTCCATTTCACCCAGCCTTTTCTCCGCAAATTCAAGCTCGAGCGCCACCTCGGCCTCTTCATTTGTTTCGAGCCAGACACGGAAGTCTTCCGTAAAAGTCTTTACCGGGTACAATGTCTCACCGGGTAGGCTATCTTGAGCGGCGTATGCCGTTCCTGCCCCGGACAACGTAAGAATCAGTACAGCTGATACCGCGATAGCAGCGACCCTTACCCAGCCGGTACGCATGGGTGATTGAAAAAATGTAAAAAATGATTTCCACGACTTTCGGGCCGCCTGTTCGCTGTGAATATATTCCATCAGATTAGCCCTGGCTCTTGTTCTAAATTCCCGAGTCGGCTTGACCGGCGCAGGCGATTGTATATTCACGGCCATTCTCAATAAAGGCTCAAGTTGCGCTCGAATCTGCCCGTATTGCTCCAGGCACTGGTCGATTGTGCTTCTTCCGGCCTCGACATCTTCAATGCAGGAAGCTAATATTTCTTCGATATTTTTCACCTGGATTGTTTCTCCTCTTCCAATATACCCTGCATCTTTTTCAAGGCACGGTGTTGGATTACCCTTACCGCTCCTTCGCTTTTGTTCAGCGAAGCTGAAATTTCTGAATATGTATAGCCTTCGATAAATTTCATCATGATGACCTGTTGTTGTTCGTACGGCAATTTTTGAATTATATTTCTTAATACCCTCTGGTCATATTCAGACTCGGCCAGGTGTTCGGGGCTTTTTTCAGCGCCAGGTATTTCGAATTCAGAATTGATATATACCATCGCTTTCTTCGACCTGTAGAAATCTATAATCAGATTTCGACTGATTCGTAATAGCCAGGCGATAAACGGCTTGGATGTTATCTTGTATTTATTTATCGCTTTCCAGGCCTTGATAAATACCTGCTGTGTTATATCCTCCGTATCTTCTTTATTACTCACCCGGTAATAAACATATTGATACACTTTATTGATAAAAATATCGTATAACCTGCCGAATGATTCAGCATCACCCCCGATAGCTTTTTCTACCAGCGGGTTAACGTTTTCAGTTGAAGACGTCTTATTTACAGCGCGCAATTAACTATCCATCTTAATAAACGTAATTATCTCGGGAATGTTACAATATCCCCTTTTCATTATACAGACAATCATTCATTAATATTGCGAATATAATGATCAAGTTGTATTCTCGCTTAAGCGCAGACACATTCACACTAACTATCGATTCAGTGAATTCTCCGGTCATTTAAGGTGATATTTCCGGATATAGTCAGAAGAAGTTAAAGACCTACATGAAGATTGTTGCCAAACCAACCGGCATAGCGTTATTCAGGTCGTTGACACGGTTGATAGCCGTATGATTTTGCTTGCGAATCGAGGTCCAGGGTATTTAGTCTTTCCAGGGGTAATAAAACTTCATCATCGGTCTTGCGAAGGTCTACGGCTTTCAGGTAGCTTTTGCACTGCTCGCACGCGTAAAGGCGATATTGCTCCGTATCGTCTGCTAAGAATGACAGAAATTTCTGTTCCCGGTTGCCGCAGCAATGGCATTCCAGCCGTTGAAAAAGCCACTGGAAATCACAACGTGAGCACATGAGCCATCGTGCGCCGATCTCTTTCTCCAGAAACGCCATGTCAGGATTACCTCCGCAAATGGGGCAGTACCCCCGGCGCCAGTTATCCTGGTCAACTGATTTGATAAGAGCTCTGGAATAGTCTGTCAAAAACGGCTGAAATGTAGCCTGGATTATTGTCTGGATAAGGTTTTCACGGACACCTTCCAGCAGTTCCTGCGGCAGTACTTTACCGGTAAACCATGCTTTAGCCGCTTTCCTGGTAAGGAGGCGACCAGCTTCCGGCTCTTTCATGCTTGAGGCGATTTCGCCGAAGAGTTCCGGATATCTGGTAAAGACAGCAACAACTTTAGTGAACATATTCTGAACTGAAGGCCAGTCGAGGACAAGATCGTCAAAACTCACGAGTGGCAGTCCCTTTAGCATATGCTGCTGGATAGCATCACTACTCAGGCTGAGTCCGGTTGGGGTTGCGGGCTTATGGGCTTTAGATTGAGCTTGCAGTAGCCCGCGATAGAATTCCAGGAGGAGGGGAAGTTTCCCCTCCTCCTTTTCCATTGCTGATAATTTTTCCAGGATTTTACTATTAGTATCCTGGCTCACTAAGATTCTTCCTTACCTTGAGTAATTTCGGCGTACCACTTAGCGTGGTGTTTCTTGGCATATTCGGCTGATATCTTACCGCCGGTGATAGCGCTCCAGGCCTCGTTAAAGAGCGGATGGACGAGGCCGTTATAGATGTGGACGAAGAACATCGCACCGGCGACGATAAAGGAGATGTCATGGACAAAGACCATCCACTGCAGGGCCCCCGGAGGCGCGCTTGTCTTGGCAAACCACATCCCCAGTCCGGTAATAACGAAGAGTAGCCCGAAGACCAGCACGATAAGCCACCATAGTTTCTGGCCGGTATTCATTTCACCCTGCGGCGGCATGCTGCTTTCATCGCCGGTAAAGTAATACCGGGGGAGTGCTTTCAGCCAGCCGATGTCGTCGCTGCTCCAGGTGAAGGCCACCTTGATACCGTGCAGGACTGATTTCGGGTTCACGAACAGATAAATCAGGGGTATGATAATGAATATCGCCGCCCCGATGCGGTGGATAAGGCGAGTCCAGCCATCCTCAGCCAGGAACCCCAGCCCGGGGATGAAGAGAATCAGCCCGGTAAAGAACAGGAGAACGAAGGCACCGGCATGTATCCAGTGCAGTACACGTATCGGTTTTCTGTATTTTTCTACCCGTTGCTGCGTCATTTCTTCGCCTCCTTATTGATATTAGCCCGGGCTACCAGCCAGTTTATGCCCAGTCCGACAATCGCCAGACCGCCGACGGCCCAGCCGACCGGTTGAATTACGTCCTTCCAGGCGATGGTTGCCGCAGAAATCGTCGGATTTTCCGGCAGCTTATAGGTCGCCGGTGAATCTTCGAGAACGTACATGACATGCAGTCCGCCGAGCTCGGTCGCGCCGTATAGATTAGCCTTACTATATCCCTGGGATTGAAGATCGGCTACCCTGGCTTTGCCTTTCACCAGCAGTTCATCACGGTTACCATATTGCAGCGCACCGGGTGGGCAGGTCTTGACGCAAGCCGGCTCCCAGCCCTCGGCGATACGGTCGTAGCCTTGAGAAGTGCAAAAGGTGCATTTATCCATCTTGGCCTGTCCGCTCCAGATATTGCGGTCGGAGCGGGGTACTTCAAAGGGACAGGCTTCAGCGCAGTAGCCGCAGCCTGTGCAGGTATCCCGGTTATAGGCAACGAAGCCGAGTTCGTGATGGTAAAGGCTTCCGTTGGGACATACGCGTACACAGGCAGCATCGGTGCAGTGCATACAGGCCTGCCGGGTAAAGAGCCAGCGCAATTTGCCGTCGGTCTCTACTTCCGTAAACCTCATTTTCAGCCAGGTAGTGGGGGAGAGGTCGGGGGGATTTTCATAGCTGCCCCAGTTGCTTGCCTGTACCCCGTCAGGGTCACCCGGTGGAGGAATATACTCATCGTTCTCATTCCACTGTTTACAAGCTACCTGACAGCCCCGGCAGGCGGTGCATTTTGTCGCATCGTATAGAATTGCTTTATCTGCCATCTTTTCCTCCTTCTCTCTCTAAGCTTTCTTGACATCGACTAAAAAGGCTTTAAACTCGGGTATGGTCGTGTTGGGGTCACCGACATGGGGTGTGAGCATATTGGCGCTGTCACCTTTAGACAGTCCGATGAAGCCCCAGTGCCAGATGACGCCTACCTGGTGTACCTTCTTGCCGTTCAACTGGAACGGCTTGAAACGTTTTGTTACCAGGGCCACCACGTTGACCTGTCCCCGGGTTGATTCTACGATGACCCGGTCACCGTTGGTGATACCCTTCTCTTCCGCCAGTTCTTCGCTCATTTCACAGAATGGTTCCGGCTGAGCTTCGATTACCCACGGCATATTTCTCGTCATCTGCCCGCCCTGCCAGTGCTCGCAGAGCCGGTAGGTTGAGCAGACAATCGGGTATTTAGTTCTATCGCCCTGTTCCTCGGGACGCCAGACAGTAATCGTCGGATTATTCTGCTGACCGGACATAGCATTTTCAATCGGGGCTTCCCATGGCTCGTAATGTTCGGGGAGTGGTCCGTCCACCCTGCCGAAACCGAATATCCTGGCAAAGCCTTCCGGTTTCATGATGAACGGCCATCTGGTTCCTTCGGGGTCAACGTTCATCGGCGGCCAGCCGCCGTCGGGAACATCACCGACCCATTTCTCGGCGCCTCCGTATTGCCACCAGATAACCGGTCGCTCCTTGTCCCAGGGTTCCCCGTTCAGGTCGACCGAGGCGCGGTTGTAGATGATTCGGCGGTTAACCGGCCAGCACCAGCCCCAACTGGGATAAAGCCCGATGTTGAAGGGACCGGGAGTCGGATCGCGGCGGGCGGCCATGTTACCATCTTCGGTATAACTGGCGCTGTAGAGCCAGTTGCCGGAACTGGTTGAGCCGTCATCTTTGAGTCCGCCGAAACTGGCCATCAGCTTTCCGGTGGTCAGGTCATAGCCGTTGATTTCCTTAGCTACGGCGTGAACATCCGGGTGGTCGCTGCCGTAGTTCCAGTCCAGTTTAGTAATAGAGTCGGCACTTGGTCCGCCTTCATCGGTGTAGAGCTTCATTAGCTTTTTGGCTAACTGGTCCATCATCCAGAGGTCATCCATGGCATCTCCGGGGCCGTCGACCGCCTTATAACGCCACTGGCTCCAGCGTCCGCTGTTGGTAATGCTGCCTTCTTTCTCGAACGAGCCGACCGCGGGGAGGAGGAAGACCTCGGTATTGATTGTAGACGAATCAGCCCCCGGGCGTTTCCAGAAGTTGGCTGTCTCGGTTTGCCAGATATCGGCAACCAGCAACCAGTCCAGTTTTTCCATTGCCCGCCGTTCCAGGTTTGCGTTGGGTCCACCGACTGCCGGGTTCTGTCCCCAGACCATCAGCCCCTTGATGATTTCGTCGTCCATGGCTTCAAAGAGGGCGATATGCGTATAGTTAACGCCTGCTGCGACCTTGGGCAGGTTATGGAAAGCGAAATCGTTAGCTTGGGTGGCGTTATTGCCGTACCATGCTTTCAGCAGGCTGACGATATACTTGGGGTAATTGCTCCACCAGTTGGCGCTGTTGGGGTCGTTGGATGTCGGCGTTAGTCTCTTGAGGTAAGCGGCCAGAGAATCATCTGCATTAGTAGGCACTCCCAGGTAACCCGGAAGTATGTGTGAGAGCAGACAGTGGTCGGTGGAGCCCTGAACGTTAGACTCGCCGCGCATGGCGTTGATACCACCACCGGCAATACCGATGTTCCCCAGCAGGAGCTGGAGTATGCCGTAAGACCGGATATTCTGCGTACCGTAAGTATGCTGGGTGGTACCCATGGCGTACATTATGGTGCCGGACTTGCCGACAGCGCCGGAAGCGGCGTAGGCTTTAGTGGCCGTCAAGAAGGTATCAACCGGGCAACCGGTAATTTGCGATACCATCTCAGGAGTATAGCGGGCCACGTGCTTCTTTAAAATCTGGAAGACGCAGTTCGGGTCTTTCAGGGTCTTGTCCCGTTTGGGGATGCCGTTTTCATCCGTCTGGTACTGCCAGGTGGACTTGTCGTAGGACCTTTTACCTTCGTTATATCCGGAGAAGAGCCCATTCAAATCGGCGGGTCCCTTATAGCCGGGATTTATGAGGTGGGGGGCGTTGGTGTATTCCGTGATGTAGGTCAGGTTGTAGTGGCCAGGATTAGCTTCGATATCGTCGAGTACGTACTTAATCATGCCGTTGATGAAGGCGATATCCGTTCCCGAACGCAGAGGGCAATAGATATCCGCTTTGGATGAGGTTCGGGTAAATCGTGGGTCGACGCTGATAAGCTTGGCTCCTTTTGCTTTGGCATCCATGATGTGACCGAAAGCGGCCGGGTGGTTTTCCGCCGGGTTGGAGCCGATAGCCATCATTACATCGGCATTGGCGATATCATTCCAGTGGTTGGTCATGGCACCGCGGCCGAACGTTTCCGCCAAACTGGCGACAGTGGCGGAATGTCATATGCGGGCGTGATGTTCCAGGTAGACCACACCCAGCGCCCGGGTCAACTTGGCGAGCAGGTAGCACTCCTCGTTGTCCAGAGCGGAACCGCCCAGGTTGGCGATGGCTTCGTTACGGTTGACGAGGTTACCCGCGCTGTCATTTTCGATAAAGGCAGCATCCCGCGTGTCCTTGATGCGGCGGGCAATCGTGTCCAGCATCCAGTCCCAGCTTTTTTCTTCCCAGTCGGAAGCGCCGGGGGCGCGGTAAAGGGGTTTTGTCAGGCGCCATGGATTCTGAGGCCCCAACTGACGCATCGAGGCCCCCTTAGCACAAGCAGCGCCACGGT
>JASFHJ010000068.1:0-6994 GCA_050123255.1 Dehalococcoidia bacterium | reverse complement strand
TATTAAATTATTATTTAGTTAAATTAGGAATAAATAGTTCGAATATAGACGGGAAACAATCAGGTATAAAAAGATTATTAAAAAATCCGAGATAATGCTGAAATTTGCTCTTATGTATAGAAGGCGATAACATACACCCGCCTTTGTATCAGCAAATCTGAAATTGGTGGGTTTGATGGAGATGAAGCCTCCCCCGTCTCCATTACTCAAAAGGCTTACTTTTCAGAGAGTATTACTTATGCCTCTTCTTTTGCACCTGATATCCGCTATTAAAAAGGTTGGTCATGTGAGTAACTGCTATTAGTTGATAGATTGAAACAACGGCCAATTATTGTTTCTAAGGTATCTATCCAGGCATGCGCATTACATATATTCTGGAGTAATTCTGAAACTCCCGGCGCCGCATTCACATTCATTTAGTACTTTGATAAGCCGGCCTGTCGTTACCACCCAACCATAGGAACCAGCAACTTTTTTCACCGAAGCTTGCCCTATTTTTTTCCAGGAGGATGCAATGGCATCTTCAACAAGGATTACGTCATAACCAATATTGAATCCATCTTCTAAAGTATTTTCCACACAGATAATGGTATCGATACCCACGCATATTATCGTATCGATATAGCTGCTTCTGAGCCATAGGTCGAGTTCTGTATCCTGAAATGCCGAATCTCTCCGCTTGACTATAACATGGTCATCGCTTTTTGGCTCGAGCTCATCGATTATTGCGGCATCCCAGGTACCGCGAATAACCGCAGGTATCTTGAGAAATTCTGCTCTTCTTTCCGGAATAATCCGATGTAATTTGGTAAAAAGATCTATTCCAGACTGCTCCCTCACCTGTTGCGTGAAAAAAACCGGTATTTTAAGTTCACGACATACGTCAAGTATTCTGATAATGTTCGGAATAATGTTCCTGTATGCTTCAAGGTCAGCCCCAATGGTACCTCCGTACTTTTCGTAGGATCCTCCCTTTGTGCAATAGCCGTTCTGCATATCGACGACGATTAAAGCAGGGCGAAATACTGATGGAGTTATGCGGACCATTTTTCTCACTCCCGATTTTTGTAAGTCTGATTTGAAAGTTGAATATTGACCAAATTGTTACGTTATTTTAACACATGCGAAAAAGCTTGGCTTAGATTTTAAGTTAATCACCTGAATGTATATTTATCCCGTCATAAGCAAATCGTATGCCCGGGACCTCTAACTCCAGCTGCAGGTAATCGTCGTAACTTCGGTGCCAATATTCTTCCAGGTGAGTGAACACAGTCTGCTTTGCTCCAATCTGGTGAGCCAGTGCCAGAGTCTGCTCGAAGGTGTAAAGCGTTTTCCGGGATATATGATTCTCAGGATATTTAAAGCCGTGCCGCAAGCCGGTTTCGAAGATACCCGGCTGGATTACCAGTAAATCCGCATCGTGGACTTCGGGCCGGTCCTCCGGGAAAGGCTTGATGTCGCAGGGTGCGTAAACGATACGCTGTCCATCTAACATAAAAACGAAAACGAAGGCAGTTTGTGACCCGCGATTAACCGGGATCCCCGTTACGGTTACTTCACCGGCTTCCACCGTTTGACGAAACGTCACAACTTCCAAGAAACCGCTCCGCACGTAGTGATCGATAACCGGTCCGTATTGTGTAGCAATATGATGCAATGGACCTTCGAGTTGCTCCGGTATCAGGAGTATTATCTTTTTCTCCGGGTAGGCCTGCCAGGTCCGGAAATCGAGGGCTATTTGCTCCACCACACGGAGCCCCTCGACATGGTCCGGATCCAGATGGGTCAATACGAGGTAATCCATTTTCCGGATGTTCTCTCGATTAAGCTGGGTGGCTACCTCGGCCGGGGTATCGATGAGGAGATTTGCATCATGCAGGAAGGCGGAAGGACCGCCCCGCGCGTAGGGAATTCCTTTTACCCGGGCTTCCCGGCAGACCCGGCAACGGCACAGCGGCTTGGGAATTACCGTACAGCCACCGGAGCCAAGGATAGTAAACTTCATCTTATTTCGCGCCTGAAGTGGTTTCCTCACGGACGTGTTTGAGATCGCCGTCCATGGTGCCGCGGACTTTCTCGCGTTCTTCTTCGAAGTCGAAACCGGTCCAGATACCTATGGAACCAAGGACAGAGTCCTGCGGATGATACTCCCGGAAAATCTTGAAGTAATAGGCGGCTTCCTTGCTGTTCAGCGTGGCGTCCGGGTTTTCCGCCTTGATTCGCTCGTATTCGTCGTCGGTCATTTCAGCGTTGGCCATCTTTTCACCGAGGTCTTCACAACCCGCTCCCTGGGTATACTGGACTTTATAACGCCAGAGAATATCGTCGGGGAGGTAATCAGTATCTTCGAAGGCTTTTCTCAATATCCACTTTTCTATCTTGGCGCCGACCTTTTCCGACTCCCTGATTTTCAGTTCCGGCGGGATTTTCATGGAAAGGTCAATCATAGCGGTATCCAGGAACGGTACTCTCAACTCCAGGCTGAAATACATACCCATGCGGTCGGCACGCTGTAAATTAATATTGTGCAGGTTCCCGATGCAGCGCCGGGCTTCTTTATTCAACACGTCCATGGGGTAGTGTTTCATGTAATGATATCCGGTAAACAGTTCATCGGCACCTTCGCCGGTGAGGACGACGGTTACGTGTTCCGCAGCCAGCTTACAGGTGAAGTAGCAGGGAACGGCGCAACGTACCAGCGACGGGTCATAGCTTTCCAATTTATTGATAACGGTAGGGAGTGCCTGGTAATAATCGTCCTCGGTAAAGATAAGCTCGTGGTGGGTTGAACCAATATGCTTCGCCGCTACACGTGAAGCTTTGAGGTCGTCACTTTCTACCCCGTTGGCATCTCTCATCCCGACGACGAAGGTATGCAAATGGGGGATTTCCTCGGCGGCGATAGCGGCGACCAGGCTGCTGTCGATTCCGCCACTGCAGAATGAACCAACGTGGATTTCCTTATCCGCCAGCAGCCTCTTTTTCACCGAGTCAATGAAAGTATCTCTTATTAACTCGCAGGTCTCGTCGACATCCGTAAGCAGGTGATCCTGTATTTCCGGAACCTGATAATATTGCACGAAGCCTTCGGCGGGTGTGTAATAATATCCCGCCGGAAACTCATGAACTTCATCCACCCCGGCCAGGGTCATGGCACCGAGCTCTGACGTGAAATACAGATTTCCATCGACATAACCGTAATAAAGCGGTTTAATGCCAATGGGGTCACGGGCCAGCATGTAGTTATCTCCGTCGAAGATGGCGAAAGCGAACATGCCGTCCAGTTCCCGTACGCATTCCGGCCCTTTTTCGCGGTAAAGGTGCAGGATTACCTCGGAGTCCGAGTTCGTCGTAAAAGTGTATTTACCATTGAGTTGTTCCCTGATTTTTCTGAAGTTGTAGACCTCACCGTTACAGATAATCCCGCATCGACCATCATCGGCCAAAATCGGCTGATGTCCCTTGGCAACGTCTACTATCGATAACCGCGTATGACCGAAAACAGCATTGTTGTGAATATGAACGCCCCGGTCATTGGGGCCGCGGTGGGGTAACGCATCCAGCATCCTTTCTATCGTCTTTACATCTTTTGTTCCGAAACATCCGGCTATGCCACACATCAAAAATCACCTTCTTTTCAAATAAACATTCTTTCCATAGTCTTCAAATCAAGTTCAATTCCTGGAGGACATTAAGTTTTGACTCCCTCGAATTCTTCCAGTACTTTAATAGCGCTAAAACCGTCGGCGCAGAAAGCATCAGCACCGATTTCTTTAGCGTATTCGTCGGAAACCGCAGCTCCGCCGATGAGAATCCTCAAACCTTCCCGGAGTTTGCTTTCTTCCAGTGTCCTTATCACCACGTCCATTTCCACCATGGTAGTTGTCAGGAGAGCCGAAAGCCCCAGGTAGTCCGGGTTTTCCTGCCGGACGACATCGACTATCCTGTCCTCGGGGACATCGATACCGACATCGATAACCTCGTAGCCGGCACCTTTAAGCAAGATGGCCACGATATTCTTACCGATATCGTGAATATCACCTTTGACGGTAGCGATAACGAACTTGCCTCTGGTGGCTATCTCCTGCCCTTCGAGATAAGGTTTAAGTATATCCATGGCGGCTCCGACGGCCTCCGCCGAAGCCAGCATATCGGGGATGAAATACTCCTTGGTGGAAAATTTTTCTCCAACCACCCCCATACCGGCAGTCAATCCCCGGGTTATGATGATGTCCGGGGCGATATCGCTTGATAATGCCGACTCCGTAAGCTCCACCACGCCCGGTGTGCCCGTCAGGCTTTCATCAATGCCTATCTCATCGCGGGTTTTTCTACCCTGGATTACATTCTCTTTTATCATGCCGATTATGTCTTCATTCATCATTAACTCACCTCCTGGTAAACGTTCAGTCGCGGTAGCAGGCCGGGTACTTCGTCGAATATCCGCGATGTTATTTCGCGGTCGATATGTTTGACCGGCTCAGCCAGTAGCTCCTGCAGGCGCCGGTTGGCCAGTTCAAGCACGCTGTCGCTATCGTCATCGCTTTCAAAAGGATAGGGCGGCGAGATTCCACCGCTGCGCATTACCGGCCGGATATAATTAATAAACATCTTCTGCGGCGTCGCCATCACGTCCCTGACCTGCCGGACCATCGCGTTGAGCTCTTCTTTATCAACTTGGGGTGAATTAAGGAAATATTTAATCATCTTGAAGTGGGCATCATCCAGGACGGCCTGAAGCAGTGAAAACACCGAGTTGCAATCAAGCAGTCCGAAGGCGCAGTGCAGGAACTGCGGTCCGCTGAGGGTTACCATGATATTAGAAAAAAGCCTTTCGACGGTCGATTGCTGGCCGGGTATCTTGGTATCACAAACGCCCGACGTCGAATAGTTGGGTAATTTGTAATACCGGGCTAATTGCGTGCAGTCGATGTGATACTGGCTTGTTTCCACCGAACCGTAGGAATCGCCGAGAGTATCCATCCTGGCCCTGACCGGAACACTTCCGTAGAGTACGGGAGTACCCTTGTTGACCAGTTGGCCGAGGGTTATCCCGGCCAGAACCTCGGCGTTTATCTGGGCTATGATGCCGGCCTCTTTAATCGGTGCCGACGTTCCCGCCTGGGGGGCCGAAGAAACCACCACCGGCAGCCCGCGACGGCATATCTCGATGAAGCTCTCGGTGGTGTCGTCGACGAATTGTAACGGACTCTTAACGAGGCAGGTTATGAATGATATAAGGGGATTTTCCCGGAGTTCTTCATCACCACCGGCGATTAATTCCGCCATCCTGACGACGTTATCGAGTTGCTCCAGCCTGGTCAGTCCGGACATGACATGCTTGGTGGTATTGTCAAGCGACGCAAAGAATTTATTAACATCCTTGTTATCCAGGTTGATGTCTTTATCCTGGATATTAACGGTGCGGATGTAGCCATCAATCGTGTCCAGGCGTTCACATACACGGGCGGAATCACAGAGGTCGGCAACGGTACCGCGGCGCGGAGTAAACTCGGGGACTATGGCTTCTTTAGCAGGGTCTGATTTATTGACGTACGTAGGGAATTCCGCGTCCAGCCAGATATTAGTTTCAGAGCCGGTGATGAAAAACACGCGAGGTTCATCACCTTTCATAATCAGGGTATTCTCCGGATCTCTGGCACCCAGTTTTACGGTTTTCGGGGCGCTTTCCAGGGCTTCGTTGACGAGTTTTTCGGGAATCTTGATTTCCCAGCACGAAGAATCGCTGCCATCTACTTTACTGACATCAGCACCAGCTTCCCGAAAAACCCCGGCAGCTTTCTCGTTATAACACAGCAATCCTGGATCTGTGAGTATTTCCAGCGAGGCTTCATGAATTTGTCGTACCTGTTCGCCGGATAGCCTTTCCAGCGGTTTTTTAATCAATATTCCTTCTCTGGGCATATTCGATTCTCCTTATCCGGTAATCGCGAGCCTCTAGTTACTCCCTCCATTCAGGGATTCGACAATGCTTATGGCGTTAAAACCGTCTGCGCCATAGCCGTCGGCCCCGATGCTTGTCGCCCATTCTTCGGAAACCGGCGCTCCGCCCACGATTACTTTTACTTTATCCCTCAAGCCGTTTTCTTCCAGGGCTTTAATGACGTCCTCCATGTTCACCATGGTGCTGGTAAGAAGTGCGGAGAGTCCTAAAAACTCGGGCTTCTCTTCACGGACAGCCCTGACAATTTCATCTGTCTCCACATCATTACCCAGGTCCTTAACGTAATATCCGGCTCCCCGGAGCAGGATAGACACGATGCTTTTACCGATATCATGGAGATCACCTTTGACTGTAGCCACCAGTACTTTTCCCTTGGGTTTGACACTGCTGCTGGCCAGGTGAGGTTCCAGAATTTCCATAGCCGCGCCGACAGCTTCGGCTGATGCCAGCATATCCGGTATATAGTATTCGTTCTCTTCGAATTTCTGTCCCACAGACTCCATGGATGCGGTAAGTCCCTTATTAACGATGACCGCCACGTCCACACCTGTGTCCAGTGCTTCTTCGATAAGCTCGGTAACACCGGGTGTTCCCCTCAGGCTTTCATCGATGCCTTCATCCTCGGCGGTAACCCTGCCCTGGATAACGTTTTTGCTGATTGACTCTATTATGCTGGCTATCATTTTAATCTCCTCAGGAATAACTCAGGAAACAATACCCTCGATTTCCTCTTTTATCTTATTCTGGATATCTTCAGGCAGACTATTCGCCGGGCTCTTCATGATTTTCCTTACTTTATCCGCTGCCTTTTCCCAGGTACTTTTACTGCCCTGGGCTTCCCACTCCTCGCGGCTGTCGCGATTACTGAGCTGGGGCTGATAGTGTTCTTTACGCATAAAGCGGCGCGTATGTCTGGCGGTAACGAAGTTTCCACCGGGGCCGATTTTCTTGATAAGGTCGTAAGCGATAGTGTCATTATTTACTTTTATTCCCTCGACGGCACGCATTACCATCCCCAGTATCTCATTA
>JASFHJ010000067.1:0-7012 GCA_050123255.1 Dehalococcoidia bacterium | reverse complement strand
CGACCTTATATCCCTGCCGGTGGGAACCAGGCTCTTAGCCGGGGACGAGGTCGTACTGGAGATGTCGCAAATCGGCAAGGAATGCCATGCCGCCTGCGCCATCCGGCAGCAGGTCGGCGACTGCGTTATGCCCCGCGAGGGCATTTTCGTCCGGGTAATCCACGGGGGCACCCTGAAACCGGGCGATACCATCACGACCGCCTGAAATACCGCAGGAATAAGTAGAAATGCCGGACAGGATATTGAAAAAAGTAGAATACATCCGGGTTAACGGCGGTTTTTCCACCGCGCGGGAGAGAATCGTGCGGGAGACCGCTCTGTCGATATACATCGACCGCCAGCCTTTCGCCACGGCAATGATGCTGGCAACGATGGAAAAGGAATTTGTCATCGGTCATCTCTTCGGACAGGGCATTATCGGCAGCGTCAAGGATATCAAGTCTATAATCATCAAAGATAGCGTTGCCGAGGTGGTTCTGGCGGAGAAAACGAGTGGAAGGAAAGAGATATCTAAAGTCCGGTCCGACCTCAAAGTCAGCCGCGACGATGTGTTCAGTTGCGTCCGCGCGATATTGAAATCCGATGTTTTTGCCGAAACGGAAGCGGTACATTCGGCCGGGCTGTTTCTTCAAGGACGTGAAGCCGTCTGTATCGCCGAAGACCTGGGGCGGCACAACGCCCTGGATAAAGTGGTCGGCTACGGTTTACTGAAAAACGTGGACTTCGGCAATACCCTGGTGGCATCCACAGGCCGGCAGCCTTCCGAGATGATAATGAGGTGCCGCAATGCCGGTATACCGATACTCGCCACCAAGGGAGTCCCCACCACCCTGGGCGTGGAGAACGCCGTGGCAGCCGGGATAACCATAGCCGGGCTGGTGCGGGGCAGCACGATGACCGTCTACTCGCATCCCTCACGGATAGAATGAGCAGATGAACAAAGATTTAAAGACAGCGAAGGCTAAAGAAGTCTGGAAGCTGACCGGGGGTAATTTTACGCAGGATGAAGCCAGCGTGGTTATCGAGCGGGAGTTGCCGGTATACGTCAACGGGCAGCACCTGGTAACCGCCTCGATAACACCGGTAATGGAAAAGGAATTCGCCGCCGGATACCTGTTCGGCCAGGGATTCATCGACAGCTATGGTGAAATAGAGTCGATAAAAATAGAAAACGATACCGCCGGAGTAACGTTATCCGGAGCCGCGAAGATATCCCGGAGAACGGAAAACGCCAGCCTGAGGATTGTATCCGGCGGTGGAAAAGCCGTATACTTTGAAAAAGCAACGTTGCCCGAGATAAAAAGCCGGATAACTATCGATAAGAAAAATTTATTCAAGGCTATGAACACCCTCTTCGAAGAAGCCGGTATTTACCGGGAAACCGAAGGCGTGCATACCGCCGGGCTGTTTAAGCCGGACGGGACGCCGGTTTTCATCGCCGAGGATATCGGCCGGCATAACACGCTGGATAAAGCCATCGGGTATGCTTTAATGAACCGGATCGACTGCTCCGGGGTTTTCCTGGCGACGACCGGCCGGATGGCTTCGGAAATGGTGGCGAAAATCTGCCGGGCACAGATACCGGTTGTGGCCACCAAGACGGCGGTAACCAGCGCCGCGATTAAAAGCGCCAACAAGTGCGGACTGACGATCATCGGGTTTGTCCGGGATATCGGCAACCGGATAAACACCGATATGGAGACTAGGGTAATTGAAAAAGCCGGGATGAAAATCTATACCCATCCCGAACGAATAAACGAGAATTAAGATTGGAAATCAGATGGCGAGTAACGAGAGTAAATCAATAGAAGAGCGAATCCGCAAGCTGAAGCAGGAAAAGAACGCCGTTATCCTGGTGCATAACTACCAGCGACCCGAGGTACAGGATATCGGGGATATCGTGGGCGATTCACTGGAGCTCAGCCAGAAAGCCGCCGCCACCGATGCCGATGTTATCGTCTTCTGCGGCGTTCACTTCATGGCGGAGACCGCCGCCATACTCTCGCCGCAAAAGACGGTATTATTGCCGGACGCTCGTTCCGGATGTCCCATGGCCGATATGATTACCGCCGAACAGTTACGCCGGAAGAAAAAAGAGCTGCCCGACGCCACGGTGGTTACCTACGTCAATTCTTCCGCCGAGGTTAAAGCCGAATCCGATTACTGCTGCACCTCGGCCAACGGAGTCAAGGTAGTACAAAACCTGGAAGCCGATGAAATCCTTTTCGTTCCCGATCAGTATCTCGGCGACTATATTGCTAAAAAGACGGGCAAGCAGATGACCCTCTGGCCCGGCTACTGCCCTACCCATGTAAGAATCCTGCCGGAGGACATTGTCCGGCGGAAAAATGAATATCCCGGCGCCCACGTGGTGGTGCACCCGGAGTGCCGTCCCGACGTTATCGCCCTGGCCAATGAAGCCCTCAGCACCAGCGGTATTATCCGTTACGCCGCCCGGGACGACGTTAACGAATTAATCGTCGGTACCGAAGTGGAGATTCTGCACCGGCTGAAAAAGGAAAATTCCGGCAAGACCTTCATTCCGGCTTCGGAAAAAGCCATCTGCCCCAACATGAAACGCATCACTCTGGAGAAGGTATTGAGTTCGCTGGAGACGATGAGTCCCCGCGTCGAGGTACCCGAAGAAATCCGCATTAAAGCCAAAGCGGCCGTCGACCGCATGCTGGCTATCGTGTAGAAGAATGAAAAACTCCGAATATATTGTCGTACTGATCACTGCCACCGACGCCGAGGAAGCCGAAAACATCGCCGAAGTGCTTCTCAGGGAAAGACAGGCTGCCTGTGTCAATATCATCCCCGATATACACTCCAGTTTCTGGTGGGAGGGTAAACTGGATAACGCCAATGAGAGCCTGCTGATTGTAAAAACCAGAGCCGCCAGGCTCCAGGAAATCATACAGTCGGTGAAAACGGTGCATTCCAATACCGTGCCGGAAATAATCGCTTTACCGATTATCGGGGGCAACCAGGACTACCTCGACTGGATAGATAACGAAGTATCCGACTCCGGGGAGGGGGGATAGTATGCTGACCGGGGATGAACTGTCCCGGTACGACCGGCAGATAATGCTCTACGGATTCGGGGAGGAAGGCCAGGAAAAGCTCAAGAAAGCCAGGGTTTTCGTCGCCGGCGCCGGAGGACTGGGCTCGCCGGTGTCCATTTACCTGACCGTGGCGGGGGTCGGTAAGATAACCATCGTCGACGATGACGTCGTGGAACTGAGCAATCTTAACCGCCAGATACTGCACTGGCAGGAAGATATAAAGCACAAAAAAGTATATTCTGCCCAAACAAAGCTGAAGAAGCTAAACCCCGATATCAATATTGAAGGCATCTGCGAAAGGATAACCGAAGAAAACGTTGGTGAAATCGTCGGTGATGCCGATATAATCGTCGATGCCATGGACAACCTGCCCGCCCGTTACTTACTCAACAAGACCGCCGTAGCGAAGAATATCCCCTTCGTTCACGGCGCGGTGAACGGATTCGAGGGCCGGGCTATGACGGTAATCCCGGGGAAATCCGCCTGCCTGAACTGTGTTTATCACGGGGTGGATGTACCCAGAGTGAAATTCCCCGTCATCGGCGTAACCCCGGCGGTAATCGGCTGCATCCAGGCTACGGAAGTCATCAAATACATCGTCGGGCTGGGCAATCTGCTGACGGGCAGACTCCTGAACTACGACGCCCTCAGCATGACCTTTAATGAGTTTGAAGTTAATCGCGACCCTAACTGTGACCACTGCGGAAATCTACAGGACAGGTGAATAATGAGCATTGAAATCCAGATATCATCGGTTTTTGCCAGATATGCCGATAATCAAACGGTTTTGTCCGTAAAGGGAAATACGGTCGGTGAATGCATCGGGGACCTGGTTAGCCGGTATCCTGACCTGAAAAGCGTTTTCCTGAACTCCGAGGGCAATCTATTGCACTCTTACGATGTATATATAAACGGAAAAAGCGCCTATCCCGATGAAATGACCAAGCCCGTCAAGGAAGGCGATAAGCTGCATATCGTACCCGTCATTTACGGGGGCTAACCGGGAGACCGGTCGAACTCGTCCCGGGAAAGAACAATCAGCACCAGGGCCGCTATCCCCAGCGCCCCTCCCGTCAGCGCGGCGACGACGGAGCCCGCCAGCGACAACCCCCAGTACCTTCTTTCCAGGGCGTAGATACCACTTATCAACACCAGCAGGGCCAGCACCAGCGCAACGCTGGCGATAAATACCGCCAGCGCGGTGATAAATTCGGGGAATACTCCCGGATAGTTCTCAAAATCAAAGTCAGAGACATAAACCAGAAGAAATAAAGAGAAGGAAATCAGTAAACCCAGCGACCCGGTTATTATGTTAAAAATACCGGCAACGATGGGTTTAGCAGTCTTTACCACGCTTCTTGCTGCGTTATCCGTATCGGTCACTTGAATTCCTGCTTAGCCAGAGCTACGAAAATAACGGCTATGACCCCGGCAGGTAAAAAAGTAAGAACGGCCGCGATGGAACCGGTCAGAGCCAATCCCCAGTACCTTCTCTGGAGAGCGAATATTCCCCCGATTATCCCCAGGACCGCCAGTATCAGCAATCCGATCCCCCAGACCAGGTAGATTGTCTGGAAGATGAAAAAGGGGAAATCCTCTGGGGCGTCCGTAGAAATAGAAATGGCACTCCAGAAAACAACCGCGAAAAGAATTAAAACGGCGCTCATAATAACACCCAGGGCCCCGGAAACGATGGATAATACCCCGGCAACCACCGGGTAGCTGGAATTATTCGTATTCATCTACACCCCTTTCGGTAAAAGCAAAATAACATATAGCCCGGAGCGTGTCAACGAGAGCGCGGACTAACCGGGATTTCTGCCTTTCAGCCACTTCTGCTTCTGTTCGAACCGGGTCTGCTCGTCGGTGGTACTGTAGTTATTCAGGAAGTCCTTCCGGAAAGAAGCGAACGTATCGTCGGTTATCGCCGACCTTATTTTCCGCATCAGATTGCTGATAAAGGTAAGGTTGTGAAGCGTCGCCAGGCGTAAAGCCAGTAATTCGCCGCTGCGGAAAAGGTGACTGATATACGCCGCGGAGAAATTCCGGCAGGCATAGCAGTCGCACTCAGGGTCAACCGGGGTATCCATCCGGGTATAGGCAGCATTGCGGATATTGATTCGTCCCTGCCGGGTGAATAAAGCCCCGTTACGTGCCACGCGGGTCGGCAGAGCGCTGTCGAACATGTCCACTCCCCGGGTAACGCCTTCGACGATATCCTCGGGTGAGCCGACACCCATGAGATACCGCGGTCTGTTTTCCGGCAATCGCGAAGCGGTCTCTTCGACCATGGACAGGGTGACCTCCTTGGGCTCCCCGATGCTCAACCCCCCGATTCCATAGCCGGGGAAGTCCAGCGCTACCAGGGAATCGGCGGATTCGCGGCGCAGCGCCGGATACATGCCTCCCTGAACGATGGCATAGAGGGACTGGCATTCTTTCCGGTGTACCTGCTGGCAGCGCCGTGCCCAGGCGTGTGTCCGGGCTAATGATTGTTTTATCTTCGGTTCGCTGTCGTCATAGGCGGGACATTCATCCAGGACCATGATTATATCCGCCCCGAGGGCTTCCTGGTAGCCAACGGCCAACTCCGGCGTCAGGAAGTGTTCGCTGCCGTCGATGTGAGAGCGGAAAGTAACGCCTTCATCGCTGATGCTTCGCAGAGGCGCCAGGCTGAAGACCTGGTACCCGCCGCTGTCGGTGAGGATTGCCCCGTCCCACGCCATGAAAGCATGAAGTCCGCCCAGATTCTCTATTATGTCAATACCCGGACGGAGATAAAGGTGATAGGTATTCGCCAGCACCAGTTCAAAACCCGGCTGTTTGATTTCGTCGGGTGTGAGTGTCTTAACGGTAGCCTGGCTGCCCACCGGCATGAAGACGGGAGTCATCACCGTACCGTGTGCAGTATGGAGTTCACCGGCACGGGCATTATTGCTGGATTTCAGGAGACTGAAGTGTTCCTGGGGCAAATTACCCCCTTATCAACCTATTGGCAATAATACTGCGGTGCACCTCGGAGATGCCCACGTATATCTCGGTCATCTTGGCGTCGCGGTAAAGCCTTTCCACCGGCAGCGACTTCATGGTGCCGAAGGCGCCGTGAATCTGCATCGCCATGCGGGTTACGTCTACCGCTATCTGCGAGGCGAAGAGCTTCGCCATGGAGGCTTCGTACTGGATGTTCGCCTGTCCCTGGTCACGCAGGAAAGCGACCCGGTAGACAAGCCAGCGGGCGGCTTCAATCCGGGACGCCATCTCGGCCAGCTGCTGCTGGATAGTCTGCATCCTGGCTATGGGCCTCCCGGCGGCTTCTCGCTGCCGTGCGTAATCAAGCGACAGGTCCAGGGCCGCCTGGGCCACCGCTACTCCCTGCATGGCCACACTCATCCTCTCGACGCTGATGGCATCCAGCAGTATATCGAACCCCTGCCCTATCTCACCAATAAGATTTTCTTCCGGTACGTAGACATCATCGAGGTTTACGATGGAAGCCGCCAATCCCCTCAGTCCCATCGTTTCCAGCACTTCCTGCACGGCAAAACCGGGCGACTTTGATTCCACGATATAAGCATTGATACCCTCCTCATACCGCGCGAAAAGCATAACGACATTTAGGGCCGGCGCCAGCGACATGAACATCTTCTGACCGTTGATAACGTAGCCATCCCCGCTACGTTGAGCGACCGTCTTGATTAACCGGGGGTCGGAGCCGGTGTCAGCCTCGGTGAAGCCGATACCACCCAATAACTTCCCTTCGGCTAAAGGCTTTAATAATCTCTGCTTCTGTTCTTCAGTGCCGTACCGGAATATACCCTCCTCGGGGACGGTGTTCACCGCCATGATAGCCCCTACTGCTACCGAAGCCCGGCAGAGCTGCTCCATCACCAGGATAAAGCTGGTATATCCGGCGCCGCTGCCGCCGTATTCCTCTGGGAAAGGCAAAC
>JASFHJ010000066.1:0-7127 GCA_050123255.1 Dehalococcoidia bacterium | reverse complement strand
AACCATGTCGGACTCGGCGAAAACGGTACAGCGCCCGGCGATATTTACCGGCGATTTGCTCTCCAGAGCTTTCCGGGATAGTTCCTCGATGGTAATGCCGAGCCGGGCTGCCTGGTGGTCGAGAAAGCTGCCGGTACCGGCGGCGCATACCGTATTCATTCCGAAATCTCTGACCATACCGTCACGAATAATGATTATCTTGCTGTCCTGTCCGCCTATTTCTATTATCGTCCGCACGTCCGGATGGTAATTGACAGCGCCGACCGCCTGGCAGGTGATTTCGTTCTTGACCAGGTCCGCCCCGACGATAGCCCCGGCGAGATACCGGGCGCTGCCGGTAGCCGCCACACCGCCGATTTCAGCACCGGCCGGTAACTGCCCCCTGATTTGTCTGAGGCATTCCTGGACCATCGCTACCGGCTCGCCGCCGGTGGGCAGGTATAAGCTGCGCATCAATTCGTTGTCGTAAGTTACGGCAGCCAGCTTGGTAGTTACCGAACCCACATCAATTCCCAGATAAATTTTCATCGATTGAATCCTTGGTTCCGGACGAAAGCTAGGGTTTGCTTCTGCTCTGCTCGAATTCTTCCCGCGCCCGTTTAAGTACATCTGGGGCCGAAAGCAAATCAACCAGCGTCATCGCCATGGCTTTGGCGGCAATCATAATCGACCTGAAGCCGGCTTCGGAACCGGCAATCCGGGCGAATTCCGGGGTATGAATCAGTACATCTTCTTCAGTGATCGATACCAGCGGATGGATGGTGGGAATCAGCCAGCTCACGTTACCGACGTCGGTGCTGCCGCCCCAGGGGGAATCGTCTCCCAGCGGCATTTCGTGCCCCAGTTCCCGTATATTTTTATGAAAAAGTCGTGCCATGGTCAGGTTATTGTTCATTGCCGCGTAGCTGACATCGTCCCATTTATACTTCAGTTCGGCTCCGGTGGCTACGGACGCCCCGGTAAAGCAGTCGATAACCCTTTCCTTGACGATTTCCAGGTACTCATCGTCCTCGGCACGAACGAAGAAGCTGGCGGCAGTATGCGCCGGAACGATATTAGCCGCTTCGCCGCCATCGGTGATAACCCCGTGAATCCGGGCTTTATCCTTAATGTGCTGTCGCAGCGAGTTTACGGCGTTGTAGGATAGAATCATGGCCTCCAGAGCGTTGATACCCTGTTCCGGCTCCGCCGAGGCATGAGCCGCCTTCCCGATAAACTCGACCTCCAGCGTCTGGCAGGCGAGTGTATTCATAACGACGGTATTTCCACCCCCCGGATGCACAATCATCGCCGCATCAACATCATCAAAAGCGCCGCGGTCCGCCATGATGGCTTTACCGCCGGCAAGCTCCTCGCCGGGAGTACCGATAACCATCACCGTCCCACCCAGGCCGTCGATAACCGTACGGGCACTCGTTCCGGCGGCTATGGCGGCGGCAGCTATCAGGTTATGTCCGCAGCCGTGCCCTATTTTGGGAAGGGCGTCATACTCTGCCAGTACGCCTACCGCCGGTCTGTCCCGGCCATACCTTGCCTTGAAAGCGGTGGGTAAATCGCAGATACCGCGTTCCAGAGAAAATCCGTTATCCTCAAGATAACCGGAAAGCCATTCCGCCGCCCGGTTTTCCTCAAGAGCGGTTTCGGGATTATCATGGATTTGCCGGCTTAGATTTTCAAGCTCAACGGACCGGCTGTCGATTTCCTTAATCACGGCGTTCTTCAGTTCAGTATTTTCCAAAGCAAATGCTCTTTCTCTTGCCGGGAAAACTACCGGAATCCAACTTCCATTATACACACTTGCGGCTAGCAAAAACAAAGGAAAGGCCATGATAACCGCTGTAAATCTGCCGGATTTTGACAAAAAACAATAGAGGAATATAATAGATTGACGTATGAGATTATGGCTGAAAATAGTTATCGGGGTGGTGGCATTTCTTGTCATAGCCTTCCTGGGACTATCCGCTTTCATGGGACATTCCATGACCAGGGTAACCAGGATAGCCCTTGCGGAATCTCCGGCGGATTACGGGCTGGACTACGAAGACGTCGAATTCCCCAGCCGTGAAGACAAGCTGACCATACGCGGATGGTACCTGCCGGTGGAAAACAGCGAGGCTATCATCATCCTGGTCCACGGGGGCGAATCCAACCGCGAAGATTCCGGCATCGGGCTCTTAAGCATAGCCAAAGACCTTGTAGATAACGATTATTCGGTTCTGATGTTCGACATGCGTGGTCACGGGGGATCGGACGGCGACCGGATTTCAATAGGTTATCACGAAAGAAAGGATGTCCTGGGAGCGGTAGATTTCGCTGAGGAACGCGGTTTCGAAAAGATAGGTATACTGAGCTTTTCCATGGGAGGAGCCGCATCCCTCCTGGCGGCGGCTGAAGAGGAAGCAATCGATTGCCTGGTGGCGGACAGCAGTTTCGCCGATATGGCCGGGATAATGAAACGCGAATTCGCCGAAAGATCCCCTTTACCCGCGTTTTTCCTGGATCCCATTCTGTACATGATTAAAATCATGTACGGAGTCGACTTCAAAGCCGTAAAACCTTACGAGGCCGTACCGGATATAGCCCCCCGGCCGATTCTCTTCATTCATGGCGAAGAGGACGATTTCGTGCCTATCGACCACGCCCATCGGCTGTACGAAGCTTCGGAGAATCCTGATGATTTCCTCTGGATTGTCCCGGGCGCCGACCATGTAAAATCCTACCTGACAAATCCGGAGGAATATATCAGCAAAGTGACCGGCTTTTATAATGAACATCTTCGTTGAGAGGGCACAATATTGGTATAAATAAATGCATTTACATCCATTTTTCAGCGTGAATGTACTTGCATCACGCCATATGCTGTGTTATAATCAGCTTGACAAGATAAGATGTTTTATTAGTGAAGTGGGTTTGATTCCCACTTTTTTGTTAACAATTTATTTATCGGAGGGCATAATCCGAGATGAAGAGCGAATTTTTGCTCGCTATAACTCAGCTTTCGGCGGAGAAAAACCTGCCGAAAGACGTGGTTCTGACCGCCGTTGAAGCAGCCCTGGTATCGGCTTATAAAAAGGATAACTTCAACCCCAACCAGAATATCGCCGTAAAGATTGACCCCAACAGCGGTAAGGTGGAGGTCTGGGCGGAAAAAACCGTTGCCAGATTGGCTTCCGATAGACTCACCGAAATTTCCCTGCGGGACGCCAAGAAAATGAAAGAGGATGTGGAAGTCGGCGATACGATAATGGTGGAATCCACCCCCGCCAATGCCGGGAGGATAGCCGCGCAGACCGCCAAACAGGTAATTCTCCAGCGACTTCACGAAGCGGAACACAGCGCCATTTTCGAGGAATTCGCCGATAGAGAAGGCGACGTGGTCAGCGGTGTGGTACAGCGTTTCGAACTCGGGCAGGTCTATATCGACCTGGGCAGGACCGAAGCTATCCTGCCCCCCTCCGAGCAGGTACGCACCGAGCGTTACCGGGTCGGACAGCGTTTGAAAGTCGTTTTGTTACAGGTGGCGCGTACCAGCAAAGGCCCCAAGGTAATCGTTTCCCGTTCTCACCCGGAACTGTTGCGCCGACTCTTTGAGATGGAAGTGCCGGAGGTCTACAACGGCACCGTGGAGATAAAGGGCATTGCCCGTGAAGCGGGTTACCGCAGTAAAATCGCCGTGACCGCCAAACAGGAAGGAATCGACCCCGTGGGATGCTGCGTAGGCTTGCGGGGCATTCGTATTCAGAACATCGTCAGCGAATTGAACGGCGAGAAAATCGACGTGGTGATGTGGAACGAAGATACCACTACCTTCATTGCCAACGCCCTCAGTCCGGCTCACATCATCTCCGTGGAGCTTAACGAGGAAGAACAGGCGGCCGGGGTGATAGTACCGGACAAGCAATTATCCCTGGCAATCGGCAAGGAAGGACAGAACGCCCGTTTAGCCGCCAAACTTAGCGGCTGGCGTATCGATATCAAGAGCGCTACGATTGCCGAATCTGAAAAACGACCGGAACCGGCAGCGGTTGCCGAAGAAGAAGAGGTTGAAGCCAAATTGGTTGAACCGGCTGCGGAGGAAGAAGCGGCTGTAGAAGAGCCGGCAGCCGAAGCGGAAGAAGAGGCGGTAATCGAGGAAATACCGGAAGATATCACCGCTTCACTCGAAGCGCTGGAACTCGGAGAAGAAACGGCAACCGAAGAAGAGGTAGAGGAAGAAGAGGAGGAAGAGGTCGGCGAAGAACTGATTATGCCCCTCCAGATATTCGCCCAACCGGTCGAAAACAACGGCAAACCGCAGTTACGTTTTGCGGAAGATATTATGCCGGGCAGACGAGGAAGATCGAGTTCAAAAACGGAAAAATCGAAGAAGAAGAGGAAGAGCTCATACGTCAAAGATACCAGTGATGACGGCGTTAAGGTGAGAAAGGGCCAGAAAGATTATACCGTCGTTGAAGATGAAGACTTCGAATAGAAAGGAATCCGCCGGTATAAAGCACACTCCGCAGCGAACCTGTGTCGGCTGCCGGCAGGTGAAAAATAAACGGGAAATGGTACGTCTGGTACGCCTGCCCGACGGCAGCGTTACAGTGGATGAAACAGGGAAAAAGAGCGGGAGAGGAGCATATATATGTCCTGCCCGGAATTGCTGGGATAACGCCCTGGAGGGAAAACAGCTGGAACGCACCCTGAAAACGACGATAAATAAAGACAACCGCAACGAGCTGGGTATTGCCAGCCGGTCTCTGATTAAAGGAGAATTTTAGTGCCCAGGACCAGCCAACCCGATGATGTTGCCGAAGCGGCAGCGGAAAAACCCGCCAGGAAGGCGGCTACACCGAAGATGCCGGTGTTCGATATACCCGACTCTCTGGGTATACGACAACTGGCGGACCTGCTGCACGTTGATTCCATCCAGATTATCAAGCAATTGATGAGAAACGGCATCATGGCCAACATCAACCAGGTGATCGATTACGAGACCGCGGCGGCCCTCATCGCCTCCTTTGGCGGCAAAACCCGGCACAAACCGCTTAAGGAACAACGCCTCGCTACCGCCGCCGCCGAAAGTAAAAAACTCAAACAGAGCTACGGCAAGGCAGCCAAAGGGCTGCAACCGCGCCCTCCGGTAGTAACGGTGATGGGGCACGTTAATCACGGCAAGACCAAACTGCTGGACGCTATCCGCGAAACCAATGTCGTCGATTCTGAAGCCGGCGGCATCACCCAGCATATCGGTGCTTATCAGGTAACTATCGACGGGCATAAAATTACCTTCCTGGACACGCCGGGGCACGAAGCTTTTACCGCCATGCGCGCCCACGGCGCCAATATCACCGATGTTACCATCCTGGTCGTCGCCGCCGACGACGGCGTTATGCCGCAGACCATCGAGGCTATCAATCACGCCAAAGCCGCCGAGGTGCCCATTGTGGTGGCGATAAACAAGATAGACAAGGAAAACGCCAATCCCAACCTGGTGAAACAACAGCTTGCGGAAAACGACCTGGTAATCGAGGAATACGGCGGCAGCACGGTAAGCGTGGAAATTTCCGCCAAGGAAAAACTGGGCATCCCCGAACTCCTGGAAAGCCTGCTGCTGGTGGCGGAAATGGAAGAGTTGAAAGCCGCGCCGGACCAGCTGGCGGCGGGTGTGGTCATTGAAGCCGAAATGGACAAAACACGGGGACCTCTGGTCACTGTATTGATCCAGTCCGGAACATTGACGACCGGCGATACCGTGGTGGTGGGGAATACCTGGGGCAGAATAAGAGCCATGTTCAACGACATAGGCAAGCGCGTCACCAAAGCCGAACCGTCCACCCCGGTGGCGATACTGGGCTTGAACGAAGTACCCGCCGCGGGAGATACCCTGACCGCCGTCGCCAACGAGCAACAGGCCCACGCTTTGCTGGCCAAGCAGCGGGATGAAACGGAACGCAAAGCGGCGCGTTCCCGGCAGTCGGTGAACCTGAACAACCTCTACGACCAGATTAGCTCCGGGGAAGTCAAGGAACTGAATCTGGTTCTCAAGACGGATGTCCAGGGAAGTATCGAACCGATACGGCATTCGCTGGAACAATTGGATACCGATGAAGTGAAGGTGCGTATAATCCACAGCGGCACCGGCAGCATCAGCGAGAGTGACGTCATGCTGGCCAGCGCTTCCAAAGGCTTGATCATCGGGTTCAACGTGGGCGCCGAAGAGGGAGCCCGTTTAGCAGCGTCCCGGCAGGGTGTGGACATCCGGTTCTATAACGTGATATATACGCTTTCCGACGACGTTAATAAAGCCCTGAAGGGCATGCTCGAACCCAAGTACGAAGAAGTAATCGAGGGACGCGCGGAGGTCAGAGCCGTATTCCCGGCGGGACGGGGAGCCAAAGCCGCCGGCGTTTACGTTACCGACGGCAAGGTCACCCGCAACTCGTCGGTGAGGGTTATCCGCGGCAAGGAAGTCGTGGTGGAGTCCACGGTTAACAGCCTCAAGCGATTCAAAGACGACGCCCGGGAAGTCGCTACCGGTTACGAGTGCGGCGTGGGCGTTAAAGACTTCAACGACTTTGCCGAAGGCGATACGCTGGAATTCTATAAAATGGAAAAATCCGCGTAAATTCCGTTACCGGGTTTGATAATATGGCACATCGCATAGAAAGGGTGAATACCCTTATCCGCAAGGAAATCAGCGAACTCATCCAGCAGCAGCTAAGAGATCCGCGTCTCGATGAATTCATTGCCGTGACAGAAGTATCCACTTCCTCCGACCTCAAACATGCCAAAATTTTTGTCAGCAGTATGAGCGGTAAAAGCGAAGAGCAGAAAATACTGGGCGTGTTGAACTCGGCGGCAGGATTCCTGCGTACGGAACTGGCCAAAAACGTCACTTTAAGACGCGTTCCCGAACTCAGCTTCGTATGGGACGATTCCATTGAACACGGCGACCATATTTTACAGCTACTCGACCAGGTAAAAACAGACCAGGACCAGGATTAAAATTACCGCTTTCCGGAGGTAGCCATGAAATTTTCTTCATTACTGGACAGCCTTCCCGACTATCCCTTTCAGAAAGTAGCCAGGATTTCCCGGGAGGTAGAAAAGCGGGACGGTATCCGCGTCATCAACGCCAGGAT
>JASFHJ010000065.1:0-7134 GCA_050123255.1 Dehalococcoidia bacterium | reverse complement strand
CAGTCGCGTGCCCAGTCCTCCGACGAGGATTACAGCCTTGGTTTTCGGTAAGATACTCTCAGTCATATCACAAGAGAAAGCTTAAAAATACTGACGGTTACTGGCATTATAGCATCAATTCAGGCGGTGATGAAACTGAAGTAGGCACTCACCAGAAAAAGAGCTATCAGGGACAAACTCAACCAGCTGAGCCGGAAGCGCCGCCTGGGCGGAAAGCGTAATCCAACCACGAAAAGAGACGTCATCACTATCACCGCCAGCCCGGTAACCAGGTGCCCTTCCGAGACATTGGTAAACAGGGGTTCCCGGCTGTAGATTATATCGGTTACGGGGAATACAACCATGTTAAACAGGTTGCTGCCGACCATGTTGGCGACCGCCATATCCGATGCCCCGATACGCACTGCCGTAAAGGAAACGGTGATTTCCGGCAGGGTGGTGGTGAAAGCCAGGAACAGCGTACCCACGAAGCTCTGACCCCAGCCGGTGGCTTCGGCTATTTCATCACCGATGGTTGCCAGCCATATACCGGCGCCAATGATACATGCCGCCGCTATCCCGAAATACGTGAATAATCGCCTCAGCGAATAGGGATAGTCCTCCGTTTCGTCCGGAGGTCCCGGGTGTTTCTTCTCGTAACTGAAAATCTGCCTGACAGCCAGGAGGTATACCAGTAGAATAACGGGCGTATACCATCCTATCCACCCTAGCGACATATTATTGAAATTGATACTGATGAAGATGCTGAGGGTGACAATAGCCACCAGAATCAGGCTGAATGCCCCGGTGAGACGGTGGGCACTGCTGACAGTCTGAAACAGCGAGCCGTGACGGCTGAATATGTCCAGTAAAGCCAGGTTAAGCATATTGAAGGCGTTCGCCCCGAGAAGGTCGCCGACGGCCAGGTCAGGCTCGTTCACTATGGTTACGGCGCTTATACCGGTAAAAAGCTCCGGCAAAGACGTGACCACCGCAATAGCGATTACCCCCATCCAGACCTGCCCGATGCCGGTACGGCTGGCGATGGAATCGCCGTACTTCGCTACTTTTTGTCCGGCAAAGAAGATTATGGCTATACAGATTGCAAGCTTAACCCACTCCAATATAAACTCCGGGAACCCGTGATACATTAACTTTATTAACATCAGGAATAATTGTCAATATTGCCGGTGAGGACTGGCTGCTGATATAATATTATGGGTCACAGGACATATCTTATAATTCTTATGTTCTCATCAAGTCAAATTTTCGCCATCATTATCTTCGCCCTGATGTTCGGAGCTGTCATCTCCGGTAAGATTCACCGCTATATACCGGCCGTTATCGGAGCCGTCCTGATGTTGGTGGTCGTATTTCTGATCATTATGAAGAGCCCGGAGACTGTTTGGAGCGTCCTAAATCTGGAGCAGATGGGGCAGTGGAGCTTTTGGGTACCGGGAGAACAACATGTAGAATCGCACGGCGTGAACTGGCAGACGATTATCTTCATCGGGGGGATGATGGTGATGGTCTGCGGGCTGGAGGTGGTAGGGTTTTTCCGCTGGCTGTGCCTTTACGTGGCGCGCCTGGTGGGCTGCCGGGTGATACCGATACTTATATCCTTCATGCTGCTTTCCGGCTTCCTATCGATGTTTATAGACAGCATCACGGTGATGCTCTTCCTCAGTATGGTAACCATCGAGCTTGCCCGCATGCTCAAGTTCGATCCGGTTCCGGTCATCGTCGCCGAGATATTCGCCGCCAACATCGGGGGCAGCGCGACAATGTGCGGTGATCCGCCAAATATTATCATCGGAACGGCTTTCGGATATACTTTTACCGATTTTTTAATCAATACCGGACCTATCGCCTGGATAGGTATGGCTATCTGCGTGGCTTACTTTTACCTGATCTTCCGGCGTAGTCTGCTTCAGGATGGTGACATAGAAGAAATGGTGCGAGCTTGCCCGCTGCCGAGCTCGGCGATTATTAACCCGCGTCTATTCAAGATAGAGTCCGGTATCTTCCTGGTGGTTGTTGTCCTGCTGGTGACTCATGCCCAGACCGGGCTATCGGTGGCTATCATCGGTGTTATTGCCGCGGCGTTGACCGTTATCGTGCACCGCCGGGGCGCGCTGGAGCTGATCAAACACGTGGACTGGCATACACTGGTGTTCTTCCTGGGGCTGTTCATCTGCGTGGGCGGCCTGGAAGAGACCGGCGTGCTGGAGATGGTAGCCGAGTACATCGGGGAGGTATCGGGGGGCAATATATCGGTAGCCATACCCTTTATCCTGTGGATATCGGCCTTCGCTTCGGCAATCGTCGATAACATACCGTTCGCCGCCACGATGGTGCCGGTCATCAGCCAGCTGGCAATCAATAACGGTATGAGTTTACCAACCCTGGCCTGGACGCTGGCGCTGGGAACGGACATCGGCGGTAACGCCACGCCGATCGGCGCCTCCGCCAACGTGGTCGGCACGGCGGTCGCCCAGCGCGAAGGTTACCCCATTTCCTGGGGGCGATTTCTCAAGTACGCCCTGTTCCCGATGGTTATCGTCGTGGGAATGTGCAACCTGATGCTTCTCTGGCGTTACTAGACCAAAGATAACCCTTTAGCGTTGCCACCGGTTGCTAATCATTATAAAACTATTGTAAAATTTACTATTAGCCCCTGTAGCTCAGGTGGATAGAGCGCCGGCCTCCGGAGCCGGGTGCGAGCGTTCGAGTCGCTCCGGGGGCGTTTTTAATTCTTGACGGAGTGACATATGGCGAAGACAAATGGTCTCATGGAAATAAGATGGCACGGCCGGGGAGGACAGGGTGGGGTAACTACCGCAGAATTACTGGCGCAGGCGGCCATCAGCGAGGGTAAATACGCCCAGGCTTTCCCCAGCTTCGGGCCGGAACGCCGCGGAGCGCCGGTACAGGCTTTCAACCGGGTAGACAGCCAGGCGCCGGTAAGAATCCGGGCTGATGTTACCGCCCCGGATGTAGTCGTGGTCCTCGATCCCAGCCTTCTCGATAAGGTTAATGTCACCTCCGGTCTTAAAAAGGGCGGCTATGTTATCATCAATACCCGGAAAACCGCCGGAGAAATCAAGAAAGAATTCGGCATCAAACACCCGGTAGCCACGGTCAACGCCACCAAGATAGCCCGTGAGGTACTCGGTGTGCCGATAGTCAATACCACCATGCTTGGCGCCGTCATCAAGGTTACCGGAGTAATCGAGAAAGAATCCGCCCACGCCCCTCTGGAAAAACGCTTCGGCAGACTGGGCGAACGCAATGTCCAGGCTATGGAAACAGCCTATAAAGACGTAGTTATTGAGGAGCAATAAATGGCAAAGTCCGAGAGTGAACTAACCTGGAAAGACCTGGAAATCGGCTGCATTATTGCCGACCCGGGTAGCGCCCGTTCCTACGAAAGCGGGACCTGGCGCTCGCAGCGGCCGACCTATGATTTCAACAAATGCATCAAGTGCGGTCTGTGCGCCATGTTCTGCCCCGAAGGCTGCATCGAGCAGAACGAGGACGGATATTTTGAAGCCGACCTCTTCTACTGTAAGGGATGCGGTATCTGCGCCCGGGAATGCTGGCCCCGGGTAATAACGATGGTAGTAGAGGAGGAGTAATGACAACGAGAATAGGTGTTGAAGTATCCATCGCCATTGCCGACGCCGTTAAGCTGGCTAATCCCGATGTTATCGCGGCTTATCCCATTACCCCCCAGACTCACATCGTCGAGCACCTGGCGGAACTGGTAGCCGACGGCGAGGTGGATGCCGAATATATCCCGGTAGAATCCGAACACTCCGCGATGAGCGCCTGCCTCGGTTCCGCCGCTTCCGGAGCCCGTACCTTCACCGCTACCGCCGCCCAGGGACTTGCCCTGATGAACGAGGTGGTCTATGTCGCCTCGGCAATGCGGCTGCCGATAGTGATGGCGGTAGCCAACCGGGCTTTATCTTCGCCGCTGAGTATCTGGTGCGACCACTCGGACATGATGTCGGTCCGGGATACCGGCTGGATTCAAATTATCGTCGAAAACGGCCAGCAGGCTGTCGATAATACGATCTGCTCTTTCCGCATGGCCGAGGATAAGCGGGTACTCCTTCCTGTTATGGTACACCTGGATGGATTTAACCTGACTCATGTTATCGAACCCACTATATTCCCGGAACAGGAAAAGGTCGATAAATATCTGCCGCGTAACCAGTATCCGCTGCCGCTTAACCCAGATAAACCGGTTGCCATGGGAGATTTCGCTCCGCCGGTTATTTTCACCGAGACCAAATGGGCACAGGAGAACAGTATAAGGAAATCCCTGCCGGTAATAAAGGAGTGCTGGGATGAGTTCGGCAAGGCATTCGGCCGGCAGTACGTCCCGGTGGAAAAACACCAAAGCGACGGGGCAAAGGTGGTGCTGATAACGATGGGTAGTACCGGAGAGACTGCCATGGTGGCCGTCGACGAGCTGCGTAAAAACGGCGAGGATGTGGGGCAGATAAGGCTACGGCTGTGGCGTCCTTTCCCCTTTGACGATTTCCGCGAAGCGGTGAAAGACGCCGAAGTTTTAATCGTCATGGACAGGGCCATTTCCTTCGGCGGACCGGGCGGGCCGGTTGCCTCCGAGGTTAAAGCGGCTCTTTACGATATCCCTGACAAACCCAAAGTGGTCAATTTTGTCGCCGGACTCGGCGGCAGGGATATTACCGTCTCCGATTTCCAGGAAATTATCCGCAAGGGCATACAGATTGCTGAAAAAGGCAGCCCGAATGAATACGAAATATATGGGGTAAGGGAATAATGGAAAAATACGCAGTATATGTCCCCCGTTTAATAAAGAAGAAAGAAAATTTTGCCCCGGGACACCGCGCCTGCATCGGCTGCGGCGAAGCCCTTGCTGTCAGGCTGACCTTCAAAGCCCTGGATAACAACGTAATCGTCGCCAATGCCACCGGCTGTATGGAAATCGTGGCATCACAGCTGCCTTATTCCTCCTGGCATCTGCCCTGGATTCATACCTTATTCGAAAATACCGCAGCGGTAGCCTCCGGTATCGAAGCCGGCTACAAAGCCATGAGAAGGAAAGGAATACCGGTACCGGATAATACCAAGATTATCGCCATCGCCGGCGACGGCGGCACCAGCGATATCGGGCTCCAGGCGCTTTCCGGTGCGATGGAACGCGGCCATGACTTCACCTACATCTGCTTTGATAATGAAGCCTACATGAACACCGGCGTCCAGCGCTCTTCAGCGACCCCTTTCGGCGCCTGGACGACGACCTCGCCGACGGGTAAAAAGAGCACGGGACAATTCACCTGGAAGAAGAACATGCCGGAGATTGCGGTGGCGCATAACATACCTTACGTAGCTACCGCCTGCCACAGTTATCCCTTCGACCTCATGGAGAAGGTCAAGAAAGCGGTTAATACGCCGGGACCGGCTTATCTCCACGTTTTATCCGTCTGTCCCACCGGCTGGCGGAGCGCTACCGATACCGTTATCAAGCTGGGACGGATGGCGGTGCAAACAGGCATGTTCCCGCTGTATGAAGTTGAAAACGGCGAATACAGGATGAGCGTGGATTTACCCAAACTCAGGCCGATTAAGGACTACCTGACAGGGCAGGGCAGGTTCCGCCATCTCAGCGACGACATCATCGAACAGATACAGGCAAGAGTCGAGTTAGAATATCAAAAGTTACTGGGGAAGGCAAAAAATGGCACTAAAAGCAAAAGAACTGCAAGAAAAAGTAAGTAAAGTAATAAACAAGCACGGTAACGATAAATCATTACTCGTTGACATTCTTCAGGATATCCAGGCGGAAATCGGTTACCTGCCTAAAGAAGTGCTCGCTGAAACCGGTGAGCAGCTTGACGTACCGGTCAGCCGTGTCTACAGCGTGGCCACCTTCTTCAAGGCTTTCAGCCTCACCGAACGCGGCCGCCACCTGATAAGCGTTTGCATGGGTACCGCCTGCCATGTCCGCGGCGCGGTCAATGTCCTGGAGAAAATAGAGCAGGAACTGAATATCAACCGGGGCGAGACCACCAAAGACCTCAAGTTCACCCTGGAGACGGTGAACTGCGTCGGTGCCTGCGCCCTCGGTCCGATGGTGATCATCGGGGAAGACTACCACGGAGAGATGACGCCCGAAGGAATCGTATCCGTGTTGAAGGAATATAACTAATAGTGGAGGACGTCACCAGTGGCAAAACTAAAATCTCCGACCGAACTGGAGGCACTGAGAAAATCGGTTCTCGCCGAACGGGACCCCGCTAAAGCCGTTGTCACCATCTGCAATGGCACCGGGTGTCATGCCCACGGCTGTATAGCCGTAACGGAGGCTTTCCGGGACGAGGTCAAGAAGCAGAAGCTTACTGATAAAGTCGATATCCGGGCTACCGGCTGTCACGGATTTTGTGAAAGAGGTCCCCTGGTAGTCATCAAGCCCCGGGACATTCTTTACCAGAGAGTCCGGGTGAAGGACGTGCCGGCTATCCTCTCCGAGACTATCGTCGGGGGTAACACTATCGACCGGCTGCTCTATTCCGACCGCGTATCCGGTACCAGGATAGCTATCGAGCACGATGTGCCTTTCTATAAACTGCAGAAACGCCTGGTTTTCGGTAATAACGGCCTCATCGACCCCACCTCGATTAACGACTACCTGGCGGTGGGTGGATATGCGGCGCTGACCAAAGCTTTGAAAATGAAACCGGAAGCTATCATAGCCGAGGTTTCCAAAGCGGGACTGAGGGGACGCGGCGGCGGCGGATTCCCTACGGGCAACAAATGGGAAAGCACCCGCAACGCCGAAGGCGATGTTAAATACGTTATCTGTAACGCCGACGAAGGCGATCCCGGTGCTTACATGGACCGCTCTCTCGTGGAGGGGAATCCCCACAGCGTCCTGGAGGGCATGATTATCGGTGCCTTTGCTATCGGCAGCAACCAGGGATATATCTATATACGCAACGAATATCCGCTGGCGGTAGAACACGTCAGGACGGCTATTCAACAGGCTGAAGGGCTGGGGCTCCTCGGTAAGAACGTTCTGGGTTCCGGTTTTGATTTTAATATCAAGATTAACCGCGGCGGCGGCGCTTTCATCTGCGGCGAGTCTACCGCTCTGATGGCTTC
>JASFHJ010000064.1:0-7210 GCA_050123255.1 Dehalococcoidia bacterium | reverse complement strand
AGCGGCATCTCGACTTCGTTAAAGAGTTTTACTAAATGCTGTTTTTCGAGTTCCTTCTGGAACAAAAGCTTCAGCCGGAAGGTCATATCGGCGTCGGCGCAGGCATATTCGGAGGTCTGCTTGATATCCACCTGCGACATCGAAAGCTGTTTGGAGCCGGTGCCGATAAGGTTGCTGATTGGGGTCATTTCGATGCCGAGCTTACTGAAGGACAGGTTCTTCAGTCCGATACCTTTTTCGCCGAGCAGGAAAGCCGCGATCATCGTGTCGAAGTCCAGGTTGTTGACCTCTATGCCGCAGCCTGCCAGTATCATCATGTCGAACTTGGCGTTATGGGCGGTTTTGGCTATTTTATTATCCTCGAAAACCGGTTTAAGTTTATCGATTACCCGTTCCAGCGGCAGCTGGGTGATTTCATCCAGCGTAACGTGACCCACCGGGATATAGTAAGCTTTTCCCGCCTCCGCCGCCAGGGATATGCCGACGGGTTTTGCCCGCATGGCATTGAGCCCCGTCGTTTCGGTGTCGAAGGCGAAGGCGCCGGATTTTTTCAGATAGCCGCAGAGTCCATCGAGCGCTTCTTCGGTAGAAACAACGACGTATTCGCCGCCGGCTGCTTCTTTCACGATATCACCCTCGTCAGCTTCGTCTTCACTCCCCGGCAGCTTGGAGAGCAGGCTGAAAAACTCCAGATCCCGCAGGAAATCCGCAGCTTTCTTACGGTCGTATTTAGTCAGCTGACTTTCCTCAAGTTTCAGCGAAACCGGCACCTGCTTGACGATAGTAGCCAGCTCCTTGCTCTGACGAGCTATCTTCTCATTCTGCTGCAATATCTCCCGAATCCGGGGCGGAGTTATCTCTTCAAGATGCTGATAAATATCTTCCAGCGCACCGAACTGTCGGATAAGCTTTACCGCCGTTTTCTCACCGATACCCGGCACCCCGGGGATATTATCGGAGGTATCACCTACCATGGCTTTAAGGTCGGTAATATGCTCCGGCGGCACGCCGTATTTGTCCACCACGGCTTCTTTATCGAAAAGCATGGTGTCGCTGAACGTTTTACCCGGCTTGGGATATAGTACCTCTACTCCCGTCCCCACCAGTTGCATCGTATCGGCATCGCCGGTGACGATTATCGTTTCAATATCCCGTTTAGCCGCCTGTTCGCTTAACGTCCCCAGGATATCGTCGGCTTCATAATTGTCCACCTCATATACAGGCATACCGAAGGCTTCCACAAGCTCTTTCACCCGGCCGATCTGGCTGATGAGATCATCGGGAGTCGGCGGGCGGGTAGCCTTATACTGGTCGTACATCCGGTGGCGGAAAGTGGGCCCTTTTTTATCGAAGGCAACGGCGCAATAGTCCGGGTTCAGGTCGTCCAGTACCTTGAGCAACATCAGGGCAAAACCGTAGACAGCCGAAACGACCTCTCCGGTACTGGAAACAGAGAGCGGTGTCGCCTGCCGGTAACGGGTAGCGCCGAAAGCGTGGTAGGCACGGTGGACGATGGCATTACCGTCAAACAGGAGTAACCGCGGTTTACTCATATGCTTATTATAACAGAGAACAAAAAGAAAGGGTTAAGGATACCGTTCTTAACTGATTACTAATATCATGTCGTCAGACCGTTAAGCCAATCCCTTCTCACCAAACAGAGTAGCCGTTAATATTGTTCCATTATTCAGGAAATAATCCCCCTTTGCCCCTGTTTCATTTCTTGACGTATTTTAACGTCAATAGCATAATAGGCACATTATGAAAGACCAAAGTAAATCCAAATGGCTAAGACTACTAGAAACTCTTGAGATAGTATTTCTACCTCAGAAACCCCTTATATTTTCGAAATTCCGCACTTTATTACTAAAATATTATCTTAAATTCATTCCGTTAATACTGAGCTTAATAGTGACAGGTTTAGTTACGTGGTCTACTTATTCTAGTTCTAAATCTATTGGATTAACAGTGGGTTTAGCTATCTTTATTTTTATCCTTTGCTATATTGGTGGTCTTCTTGGTGTATGGCTGGTTAAAAAACTATATATTAACTATATTCCTAGTTTCATGAATACCAGCGGAATAAAGACATATACAGGTCTGAGGATATTTTGGATTATCTCTGGTGCTGCTAGTGCTTTCGTAGTGATAAGAGTGCTTTATCATTACCACGGATTATTAGGTTTAGTACTTCCTATCCTATTGTATTTACCATCCCTTGCAATTTCCATATGGGTATTTGTAAGAGCAATGGAAGGTTCTCCTATTCATCCAACTCGAATAATTTACCGTATTAGTATTATTGTCGCATTTTTTATTACCTTAATATTCACCCTCTGGTGGATCCTAGAGATTAGTAATGGCCTATGGGGAACATTGGGAGTCGTTATAGTTACCATCATATGCGTGTGTTTTTATTCATTGATTTTATGGCCAAGTTTTAAGCGGATAAAACATCCAAATAAGTCTTTTTAGTTTATTCTTGCCATCTAAATACTAATCTTCATTTCCTGTTCTGTCCTCAAATTTGTTCGGGATATATACATGAAACGGTAAATATACCTGCGTACCTCAGGAATCATATCCCGGTGTTCGTTCGGATACCGGAAATACCCCCCACCCGGTGGAAATATTGACACGACCGGTATTAAGTACTATTGTGGTTATTAATAGTAAAAACCGGTAAAATCGGTGATTATGAACTCAGGAATAAAGAAGATTCATTTTATTCACCCATCCGCTTATGACGAACTAGGTCAAATCATTAAAAACAAACGAAATGTTTTTCCGTCAAGAGCTCTACCCTATCTAGCGGCGCTAACACCCCGGCATTACGAAACCAGGATTACAGATGAAAACGTTGAACCACTGGATTTTTCAGACGATGCTGACCTCATAGCCCTTACGGGAACAATAAATCGTATACCGCGGGCCATTGATATAGCCCGAGAATACAGAAAAATCGGTAAAAAGGTCGTTATCGGTGGAATCGGGGCATATTCTGTACAAGATGAAATAGAAAGATTGGATGTTTTCGATAGCATTGTCATTGGCGATGCGGAAAATTCCTGGAATGTACTCCTTGACGATTTTGAACGAGGTGATTTGAAGAGGGTCTATCAAAATCAACCTCCCAGGGAGCTAAAAGGATTACCGTTTGCCCGTTTTGACCTTCTCAAACCGGAGAAATATCGCAAAGCACCCACTGACCCTAATCACCTGGTTATTCCCATCGAAACGAGCCGGGGATGCCCGCACGGCTGTATCTATTGTTCGGTATCTCCATTCTTCGGTAAAACGATGAGATATCGCCCCATTCCGGACATAATCGATGAAATTAAATATCAAAAAGCGAAGTACTTCTTTTTCACCGATGATAATATTGCCATAAACCCTGACCGGGCAAGAGAACTCTTTTCATCTCTAAAACCGTTAGAGATTCACTGGATGGGTCAATTTGAGACCTCGGTGATTAACACCCCGGATGTTGTCAAACTCGCGGCTGAGAGCGGTTGCCGCATGGCTATCTTGGGCGTGGAAAGTCTCAGTAAGGACAATATAATTTCTATTCAGAAAAAGCGTAACCTGAATATCCCGATTAATGAACTGATTCAATGCCTGAAAAAGGCCGGTATCAGACCTATTTGCAGCGTCATGTTCGGACTGGACCACGATACTCCCGAATCGATGATGGAAACATCTCAGTATATGATTGACAATAAGGTAGGATTAATGCTGCCCTGGATACTGACTCCCTTCCCGAGAACCCCTCTTTATGAAAAATTCAAAAATGATAACCTGATATTACATGATAATTACTCGTTATACGACGGGGTGCATTGTGTTTTTAAACCCAAACAGTTTGAACCGTATGAACTTGAAGAAACATACTGGCGCACCTACCGGCATTATTATATGCTTAAGTCCGTTTTCTCCCGTGTCTTTATTACCACCGACTTTATGCGCCTTGCACGATTGTTCCTTAGTGAATTGTTCATGAGAAATAACGTTTACCACCGCAGACATCCGTATTCCAATTAACCCGCTGTTTCTCAGGGAAACGAATATTCACCGTCCAGTAATCTTAACTTAAAACAAGAACGGCCGAATTACCCCGGTTCGACCGGCTCCAGCAGCCGGGGTTCGCGGTAGTAATTACGGATGTATTTACCGATTTCATAAAGAGTGGCGGTCAGCGGACCGATTATCAACAGACCCCAGAATCCGGCAATGTACGCGCCGAAAACCAGCAGGAATATCATAACGGCCGGGTGTATACGGAGGTAGGCGCTCTGTATCTTGGGAACGAACAGGTTGTTTTCCAGGAGCTGCACCGCCACGAAAAGAACCGCTACCCAGATCGCTTTATCGGGAATCATCGCCAGGGTAACGATTACCGCTATGCCACCGGCTATCCAGGGACCGATAATCGGCACCATTTCCATAACACCGGCCAGCAGCGCCAGGGCAAGTTTATAGGGTATGTCGAGGATAAGCATTCCGACAAAAGTAAAATAAAAAACTATCAATCCCAGCATGAGCTGGGCTCGTATATACCACCCCAGTACCCTCTCGATTATCGCCAGAACGTTCCGCACATGAATGATGCTCCGCTCCGGAAATGCGGATAAAAATCCGTTCTTCAACCTTTCCGAGTCCTTGAGTAGATAAAACAGGAAGAAGGGTAAAACGGCAAAACCCATGATTATACCGAAACTAGCCGGAATTGATTGTACGGCGCCCAGCAGTGCCGACCTGATAGAATCTCCGAGGGAAGTACCAGCATTTACAATTTCCTCGTTAATTTCCTGCTGGACGTCCAGGGGCAGTGTGGAGATAACATCATTGAACCATTCCTGTAGTTCAACCAGACTCTGGCCAATGAGGGACGGGGCGCTCTCCAGCAGCGACACGGTAGCATCCTTCACCGCCGTCACCACGAAATAGGCGAAAGAACCCACGATCGCCACGAGCAAAATCATGGCAATCAGGACGGATATTACCCGCCGAAACGTAGGCCACCTTCTTCGAGGTGGCAACTTAGTTTCGAGCCACAGCACCAGCGGCATCATAAGGTAAGCCAGCACCATGCCGGCTGCAAAAGGAAGGATGACCGTTCTAAACAAATACAACAGCCAGATAAACAGGATAGTACCCAGTATCAGCAGCACCAGGCGCCAGTGTCTCGTGAAAAAATCAGTCAATTATATTACTCTTCGGATTCTATTTGCCGGGATTTACTCCTGGTCTTCCTTCTGAGTTAACTTCTCCTTTACTTTCCTGCCGGCTTCCCGGGCCGCTTCCTTGGCTTTGCTTGTCACTTCACCGGCTTTTTCCTTCACCTCGCCGGCTTTCTCCTTGAGATAAGCCCGGGTCTCTTTACCTGGTTTGGGGGCATAAAGAAAACCGATAGCTACACCGACCACGGTGCCCACAATAAAACCAACTAAAAAATGATTACTGTTATCTTTCTCATTCATATCAATTTTCCTCCTCTTTATTTCTGAACTGGCTTACCAGGCTGGCTGCCTGGCGTATCCCCTGAACGAATGCGGCTACCTTTGTCAGGGGCCCGGCTACCTGTTCGCCGACTACTGATGTTATATTTTCTACGGTTTTAGCGGTCGTTTTCACCGAGTCCAGGACCGGTTTTATCCGGCGGTAAAACATTATCACTACAACACCGACGGTTAATGTTACCACTATCGCTCCGATACCCCAGATGATGATTATCAAGTCGCGGAACCATTCAATACTCACTGGCTATCACCCCCATTTCTCAATATTTCTCTTCGCATTGTATCTCTCCCACTACTCCACTGTAAAGACACCAAGAATAAACTAAAAATCCTTTCCCGCAATTTCGCCCGATTTAGTTAGAAAGGACGTATCATTATGTGCGGTTAATTCCAGCCTGCCGTCGCCGACCGCAAAACGGGAAATACCAGAGGTATCTATCCTGAAGTTCCAGAAGTGAGAAATGTCCAGCCCCAGCAAAGCACAAATAACCACCTTGATAACCACATGATGACTTACAAATACGATCTTGCCCTCGCCGCACCGCATTACCGCATCTTCTACAAACGGCACCGCCCGTCTCCGGACATCTTCCAGGCTTTCTCCCCCGGGGATTTTCACCTGTTCCGGAGTATCCAGCCAGTCCCGGTAAAGCTCGGGATATTTCTCTTCAACTTCTTTCCACGAAACGCCCTGCCAGTCGCCGAAATCAATATCGGTCAGGTTTTTTACGGTATTTACTTCCAGGTTCTGGTAATCGGCTATGGATTTGGCGGTATCCACCGCACGCCGGAGGGGTCCGGAATAGATGATGTCTATCTTTTCATTAGCAAGATAGCCGCCGAGGTCGTCCGCCTGCCTCAACCCTACATCATTCAAAGCTACTTCGACTCTGCCGCGGAATGTTTCCGATGCGTTCCAGTCGGTTTCTCCGTGACGAACCAGGATGATTTCTATCATATCAAGCTTTACGCTTTACTACGGTATCGGCTGTCTCGTAGTCGATTGCCTTTCTTTCCAGGCGTACTCTGGTAACGAAATCCCCCACCTTTTTATGCTCCGGATGTGTTTTGTACCTGTTCAGGTCTTCAACCGTTTCGAACTCCGTGTACAAAATCACGTCGTAAGCCGTGGGCGATTCGGTGATGTTAAAACCCACTTCGAGCGACCTGATGCACTTGATTTTCTTCCTCAATCCCTCCAGCTTTGATTTCACCATGAGGGCATTTTCATCTTTACTGGAGCCCTCGGCATAGTTTTTGAGTTTCCACATCACAATATGTTTAATCATTTTATATAACGCTGCCTTTCGACCAAAGATAGTGGAAAAACCGACTATTTCTTAGAACCTTTACTCCGCTTCTTCAATCTTTTCTACTTCGATAGTGCACTCGGTTACCAGGGCGGCAAAAGCGCCGATAGCTGCCAGCAGAGGCGCCGCCAGTATCCCTACCGCCGCCACCGGAGCCCCTACCGACAGGGGAATTTCGAAAACGGTTTTCTCGTCATGCAACAATCGTACGCGCCGGATGTTACCCTCGTGAATTAACTCCTTAACCTTACCGACAATCTCGTTACCGGAGACAGTAAATTTTTCACTCTCGGTCATAACATCACCTTTTTTACCGCATTATAGATATTAGTGAAGTAACATAAACATGTCAAGTAGTATATACCGTTTTTCATCATCCGT
>JASFHJ010000063.1:0-7259 GCA_050123255.1 Dehalococcoidia bacterium | reverse complement strand
CCATCCTCCGGACCCTTTTCCAGGATGCATCGACGATCACCCTGCTGGTCGTGGTGATCGCGTTATTTGCTTTCCTGATGTATTCCCGGGAAATTAGCCGGGCTTTCAGCCGACGGCGTAACACGGTACAGAATCCCGATATCACGAGAGACGACCGCGGGGAGATGACGCTGGCGCGACGTTTTGAATTTACCGAAAGAGCTCTACATGAATTTGCCGGCGCTATGGAGATTTATGCCGAACACCTGGCGAGTCATACCAGTGCCATCCGGGGACTCAGTGAAGCCTCGCATGCCTTGAAAGGGAGTGCCGCCGAACAGAACCGTATCCTGGGTCATTTGAGTGAAACCATTATAAGGGACCGCAGAAACCGGGAAATCGCGATGATGGAAGGGCTCGTCGGCAGATTCGAGAAGAAAACCGCCGAAGCGTTACGGGCGCGCGATGAACTGGAAGGCGGCGCGACCGAATATATAATCGATGAAATACGGGTAAAAAAAGAGGCCGGGCCTCCGCCGGGATGTATGGTCAATCCCAGAGCGTGGCGTACCAGGCCTCATTCCTGATAGATATTCCTATTCCGGGTGATCGTCTTCCAGAAGCATCGACCTGACGAACGGCGGAACTTTCGATTCAAAATCATTACAGAGCGGACAAATTCCACTAAATGTTTCCAGTTTACTGAGTTCTTTTATGGCGCTGATAACCTCGAAGGGCTGCCGCTCTACCTCGGGCCAGAAACCTTCTTTTTCTATCTCTACTATTTCATTTTTCAGGTGAGGTATATAGCATTCGTAGAAGACGAATTGCGTATAACGCTGGCAGGCGGTCTCCACGTTTTTACGGAACATGTTAAACAGCTGATAGCGGCTCAGCTGTATCGGTCTGTTGTGATTGTCCCTGATGACGTACTGGTATCGGAACATGCCGTTTTTCCTGAGTCCGTAAATTCCGACGGAAGAGCTTTCTTCAACGGTATTCAAACTGTTACTCAGCAGTACCGATGATATCTCGGATAGTTGCTTCTGGTGCTCTTCTTTCTGCTTGGCTATCAGGGGATTCAGCATGGTCTTGAGGCCGTCTTTGAGAATATTAACCGCTACTTCCATTTCCTGACGCTTGCTCCGGATAAAATCTTCACTGTTCCGGAGCGGGAAACTGTTGTCACCGGTACTGTGCAGGGCGGCGTATTCCTTGAGAATGTCGGCATCGCTGTAGCCGTCGATTATCAACTTATAGATAAAGCTCAGCTCGTCCGATTCTACCCGGCTCTCGGTGTCAGGAATGGTTACAATATCGGGCTTAGGAGAAGGCCGTTCGGCTGTCCTGACCTGTTCTTTTTCATCGGTCATTAATATTAGTTGTGATCCCGTAATCATCGTCGTTTCATCTCCCTAATATTTTCTGGTTTCCCCTTTACACTAAAATAATACCAGTGCCAGAGCAGAAATGGTATTCACTTATTGTACTATTTACACATAGTATTTTAGTTACCCTTGTTACTCCCAGTACTTTAGTTTTACGGGGAGTATACTAAAAGTAATATTGAAAAGTATCGCGTGGATAATTATATTATTTGTTATCAGTTCTTCGGTGAAACGCTATGCAAGAACAGGAAATAAAGCAGAAACAGAAACAATGCGTGCACTACTGGATCATCGATTTTCCGGAGGGACCGGTGAGTACCGGTGTCTGCAAGTACTGCGGCATGACCCGGAATTTCTATAATTACTTCGATGCTACCGAGCAGAGCAAGCGTGAAGAACTGGAAGCAAGCCGGAAAAACTAAAAGCTTTACCTGACTATCCGTATTACCTATCTTACAAAGACCTGTATTCCGTATATTGTGTTAATTTCAACCTGTCTTGGCTTTGACTGCTCCCTGCTTAAAAATCATACGGCCCCATTAAGGTGAACCTGCTTCACTATTCTCGATGTGTTGTGCTCGATTGTATAGTCCCCTCAAAGGGTGTTTATCAAACACATGTAATTGACTAAATTATTCTCAAATAACTATAATAGCGACAGTTAACGGATTGTTTGAAAGGAGTATAGAAGGAAAATGACCGAATCCAAGTACGATTATCTCAGGACAACGGAGATTATACGAGAGACGGTGTACCCGCCGTTTTTAGGGATGCTATTTTTCGCCCTCAAAGACAAGAAGGAAGATTTCCAGATCAGGTTTACACACGTGAGTGAACCTTTCGAGGGAAAAGAAGACCCGCATGCGCATGACTTTGCCCAGGTCTTTTTATTTGTCCCGTGCACCCCGGATCTCAAAGCCTATGACGCAGAAACTCACTATTCTTTTGGTGAAGAAGGCGAGGAAATGGTCATCACCGAGACCTGCGCTATATACGTACCGGCAGGGCTGATACATTGTCCGTATAAACATGTCAGAGTTGGTACGCCCTTTTTCTTCGTGAACTGCCCGATTACTCACGAGTATTCGGCCATAGTAGACGGAAAGCAACAGGCTATTCCGGTTAGGATGGATAAAAAGCCGGATTCTAAATAATTTGACTAACCGGAGAGGTGTCCGAGTGGTTTATGGTGCCGCTCTCGAAAAGCGGTCTCCGCGTCAGCGGAGCGTGGGTTCGAATCCCACCCTCTCCGCCGGATAGCTACAACCGGATACGATACGCTCGATCTGCTACAATATAATCGCGGAGAGGTGCTGGAGTGGCCTATCAGGCACGCCTGGAGAGCGTGTGTAGCTTTTTGCTACCGTGGGTTCGAATCCCACCCTCTCCGCCACTTGGCTACTGGTACTAAACGCCGATTGTTACCTGGCTTTTGCCTGTGTTAGAATCTATATATCGTGGAAGACGATATTAAATACTGGGTCGGCTTCAATAATATACCGGGCATTGGCCGGGTACGTTTGGCGCAGTTGGAAGACTATTTCGGCAGCCTGGAGAGTGCCTGGAAAGCCCCCTCCGGCGAACTGAGGAAATCCGGCATCGATAGTGTCGGAATCAGGGCAATTGGTAAATACCGCCCTGACATTTCCCCCGATGACGTCATGGAAAAACTGGAACGTTACGGGGTAAAGGTCGTTACCTGCAAGGAACCGGGATATCCCTCCAGGCTCAAGGAGATTTATGACTATCCCCCGGTGATTTACCTGAGGGGCAGTCTTTTACCGGAGGACGAATGGTGCCTGGCGGTGGTCGGAACGAGACGGGCAACCGTTTACGGCAAGCAGGTTACCGGGGAGATAGTGTCCGACCTGGCGCGGAGCAAGATAAGCATTGTCAGCGGTTTGGCCAAGGGCATAGATACCATCGCCCACCGGGCGGCTCTTGATGCGGGAGGCAGGACTCTGGCGGTTTTCGCCTGCGGTCTTGATATCGTTTATCCCGGTGAAAACGAGAGGCTGGCGCGTGATATCATGGAGCAGGGCTGTCTGGTGAGTGAATACGCCCTGGGAACACGGCCCCGCGCTGAGAATTTTCCCCGGCGCAACCGGATATTAAGCGGATTGAGTTTGGGGGTGCTGGTTACCGAAGCCGGGGAGTCGAGCGGAGCCATGATTACCGCCCGGATGGCGCTGGAGCAGAACCGGGAGGTGCTGGCTATCCCCGGCAGCATATTATCTCCGGTCAGCCGGGGGACTAACCGGCTGATACAGGAAGGCGCCAAGCTGGTACGCGACTATGAAGACGTACTTGAAGAACTGAATCTAACTACCGTTACCCGTCAGATGGAAATGAAGGAGTTGCTTCCGGAAACGGAAACCGAGGCCGTCCTGCTACACCATTTGAGCGCCGAACCGACGCATATCGACGAGGTCTGTCAGAAAAGCGGTCTGGCGGCGGCGACGGTCAGCGGCACGCTGGCGATGATGGAACTGAAAGGACTGGTGAAACAGATAGGAACTATGAATTACGTACTGTCGAGAGAAGCCCGGAATGAATACAGAGTGAGAGTAGATTAAGTATGAGTAAAAAACTAGTGATTGTTGAGTCGCCGGCGAAAGCCAAGACCCTGGGTAAAATCCTCGGGAAAGGCTATAACTATAAGGCTTCCCTGGGGCATGTACGGGACTTGCCGAAGGGACAGATGGGCGTTGATACCGAGAACAAATTTCAGCCGAAATACGTTATCCCCAAGGTAAAGACCAAGCTGGTGAACGAGCTTAAATCGGCGGCTAAAGACTCGTCTGTTATCTATCTGGCGACCGACCCCGACCGCGAAGGAGAGGCAATCGCCTGGCACCTGGCCGAGGTAACCAAAACCGATGACCAGAAAATGTATCGCGTTGAGTTCCGGGAGATAACCGCCGATGCGGTGAAAGAAGCCTTCAAGCAGCCCCGGGAGATAAACATGCAGCTGGTCAATGCGCAGCAGGCGCGGCGTGTTCTGGACAGATTACTGGGATATAATATCAGCCCCCTGCTCTGGAAAAAGGTGAGGAAACGCCTTTCCGCCGGCAGAGTACAATCGGTTGCCGTGAAAATTGTCGTCGACCGCGAGAGAGATATAGCGGCGTTTGTCCCGGTGGAATACTGGACTATAGAGGTCGAGCTGAACAAGCCGGAGGAAAAGACTACCTTTAAAGCGAACCTGGTCAGTTATCTCAACGGCAATAAGATCGAAATCCACGACGAAGAAGAGTCGGAAGTCATCAAGAAGGGATTGGAAAAGGCCGATTATGAAGTAAAGAGGGTAGCTAAAAAGAAGGCTAACCGTCAACCCGCCCCGCCCTTCACCACCAGCACTTTACAGCAGGAAGCATGGCGGAAACTGCGTTTCACCGCACGGCAGACCATGGCGGTCGCCCAGCAGCTCTACGAGGGTTTGCCCGTCGGCAGCGAGGGTAATGTCGGTCTGATTACCTACATGCGCACCGACTCTACCCGGGTGTCCCACGGGGCGATAGAAGAAACGATAACCTATATACGCGAGAAGTACGGACCGAAATATGTACCGTCCCGCGCCAGGACTTTCTCGGGTCGTTCCCGCGGTGCCCAGGAAGCCCACGAGGCTATCCGTCCCACCCGGGTCCACCGCGAGCCTTCGCAGATAAAGAAATACCTCAATAACAATCAGTACCGGCTCTATGATTTAATCTGGAAGCGCATGGTCGCCAGTCAGATGGCGGCGGCTACTTTCGATAATACTACCGTGGATATTTCCGCCGATAACCACCGGGGATATCTGCTGCGTACCGCGGCGTCGGTGAATACTTTTCCCGGTTTCATGACGCTTTACAGCGAGGGCAAGGATGAGGCCGAGGAAGAAGCGGTAGTTACCCTGCCGGCGCTGTCGAAGGGGGATGGCCTTAATCTGATTAAAGTAAGCTCTCAGCAGCGTTTTACCCAGCCCCCGCCCCGCTATACCGAAGCAACCCTGGTGAAAACGCTGGAGCAGAACGGCATAGGTCGACCCAGCACTTACGCTCCGATTATTTCCACAATCCAGGACCGCGAATACGTTACCAAGTTAAAGGGAGCTTTCCAGGCTACCGAACTGGGTATGGCGGTTAATGATTTACTCATCCAGTATTTCCCGGATATCATCAACGTCACCTTCACCGCCGACATGGAAAACAAACTCGACGGTATCGCCAATAACGAATATAACTGGCCGGATGTAATCCGCGAATTCTACACGCCCTTTGACAAGGATTTAAAGAACGCCGTTGAAACCGCCGAACGCGTTAAGATAGAGGACGAAAAAACCGGGGATGATTGCCCCAAGTGCGGTAAGCCGCTGGTTTTCAAGACGGGACGCTTCGGGAAATTCGTTGCCTGCAGCGGTTACCCCGAATGCAAGTACACTCAATCTTTCCAGGTAAAGACCGGGGTGAACTGTCCTAAATGCGGGAAGGAAATCGTCCAGAGGATGAGCAAGAAGAGGAAGCTTTTCTACGGTTGCAGCGGCTACCCGGAGTGCGACTTCGCTACCTATCTCAAGCCGGTTCCCCAACCCTGCCCCCAGTGCGGCGGGTTACTGACGCAGTACCGGGGTAAGCAGGCGAGGTGCACCAGCTGTGAATACAAGGGATCGATCCCCGCGGAAAAATAATGCAGGAAATATTCAACAAGTATATCAATTATCTGCAAATCGAACGTAACGCTTCTCCCTACACCGTGCGGAATTACACCGACGCACTATTGCAGTTCTTTGATTATGTAAAGAACAAAGATATACCGTCGCTGAGGAAGGTTGACAAGCAGACCCTCCGGGCTTATCTTTCCTATCTCATGGAACAGGGATATGCCAAATCGAGCATTGCCCGGCGGCTTTCGGCGATTCGTTCGTTTTACCGTTACCTGATGCGGGAGCAACTATTGGAGGTCAGCCCGGCGGAGACCACGGTTTCACCAAAGCTGGATAAGCGCCTACCTTCGTTTCTCACCGAGGAAGAAGTCAAGCGATTGATAGAGTCACCGGATTTGACCACGCCGCAGGGTCAGCGCGACCGGGCTCTGCTGGAAATGCTTTATGCCTCCGGGCTGCGCGTCAGCGAACTGGTGAACATGGACGTGGAGCAGGTCAACCTGACGACCAACGAAATACGGGTATGGGGAAAAGGCTCCAAGGAGCGTATAGTGTTGATCGGCGAACCCGCCGCCAACGCCTTGACCGACTACATTGAGGATGGCCGCCCGGCCCTGCTGGCGGGGAAAAAGAAAGATGCCCTGTTCGTGAGTAAGTACGGCGAAAGACTTCCGGCGCGCCGCGTGCAAAAAATCCTGGATAAATACGCTAAAGTAATCGGCAAAAAGGTTCATCCCCATATGCTGCGGCATACTTTTGCCACCCATCTACTCGACGGCGGCGCCGACCTCAAGGTGGTGCAGGAATTGTTGGGCCATGCCGACCTTTCTTCGACGCAGATATATACCCACGTCACGCAGAACCGGGCGAGGAAGATATACCTCTCCGCCCATCCGTTAGCCGGGAAAAAGACCGATGCCAAAGAGTAAAAGACTGCATAAACTGCGGGAGAAGCTGCCGGAAAAGCGTCTGGACGGAATTGTCATATCCCAGCCCGAAAACAGGTTATATCTATCGGGCTTTAACGGTTCCGCCGGTTATCTCATCATTACTGAAAATGAGGCTGTCCTGGCGACCGATTTCCGCTATACCGAGCAGGCTAACAGCCAGGCGCCCGGCTATGAAATACTGCGGATAAAAGGCAATTTGAACGAATGGTTCCCCGATCTGGTAAAGCGACTGGATATCAAAAGGCTGGGCTTCGAGTCGGAGCAGGTGACCCACGAAGAATACCGGAGATACCGCAG
>JASFHJ010000062.1:0-7335 GCA_050123255.1 Dehalococcoidia bacterium | reverse complement strand
GATACAAAGCGACGACAGAACCGTCGAAGGGTAATAGGGACTTACCATGCCTGTCTGGGCGAAATGGACCAGCACTTTGATTCCCAGGCCCAATCCCACCGCGAAGAAAATCCCGCCGATGAACGAGAAAAACTTCATCGGATGGTAGTCACGGTACGTGCTGAAAATCACCTGCCCGGCTTTCAGGGCATAGCCTAAGGTGTTTGTAATCAACCTCGACTTTCCTTCTCTGTGCTTGAATTCAACGGGTATCTGCGCGATGTGCAAATCCTTGTGACTCGCCTGGATTATGGTCTCCTGCACATAGGTATATCTGCCGTAAAGGTTCAGCTTCAGGGCTGCCTCCCGGGAAAACGCCCGGAAGCCGGTCTGGGCATCCTTAACAGGTAATCCGGAAAGCCTGCGGGTAACCCAGGTTGCCAGTTTATTACCCAGTCTTTTTCCCTTGGACATATGGTCGGGATTATCAAGATTTCGGTATCCTAATACCATGTCGGCTCTACCGTCTTGAACAGGTTTTATCAAATCTGGAATTTGCTCGGGATTATGTTGTCCGTCGGCGTCAACGTTAACGATGATATCGGCGTCCTTTTCCAGAGCGCGGTTAATGCCGTCGCGGAAGGTTACTCCGAGCCCCATGTTCTTCCGGTGGGGGATGATTTCATCCACGCCGTTAAGCAGGGCTTCACGAACGGTATTATCCTCCGAGCCGTCGTCGATGACGATAATCTCTATCGTGTCGATTCCCTCTATACGACGGGGAATTCTTTTCAAGACATTGGCTATGGAAGTTTCTTCGTTAAAAGCCGGTATGGTTATTACCAGTTTCATTTGTCTATAGCACCATCGTAGAAGTTGACATAAATATAGAATTTAGTCGTAATGCCGCCTTCTCACACCTGTAAATTATATGTATCATATTAGTTTGCCAGATAGCGAATGTCAAGAATACATATAGGCGGAGAATAATGGCAGAAGTATGAGTAAATCCTTCGATGGTGGAAAATTCGGGAAATAATATATAATTACACGAAACAGGAGGAGTTTATTCTCAACTCATTTGAATAATAAACCAAGGAGGCATGATGAAAGCGGCTGTTAGTTATGAATTCGGTAAGCCCCTGGTGATAGAAGAAGTAACGCTGGATCCGGTAGGCGAAAACGAGGTAAAAATACGCATGGCGGCTACGGCGATATGTCATAGTGATATCCACTCATTGAACGGCGAGCACGGCAAGATACCTCTGCCGGCGGTCCCCGGGCATGAGGCTGCCGGATATGTGGAAGAAGTAGGGGAAAACGTAACCTACGTAAAACCGGGCGACCTCGTAGTTGCCAGTATAATACCGGAGGGCTGCGGCGACTGCTATTATTGCCGTATCGGTGTTCCCAGTTTGTGCCGTACGAATCGGTTGCATCTATACGGTAAAGGTAAATACACCGGGATGTCCGGGCAGAGAATCGGGCAATATGCCGGTGACGTTGCAGGATTTACCGAATATGCCGTGATTCCCGTACCTAATCTGGTAAAAATCCCCAATGACCTGCCGGTTGACCGGGCTTGCCTGCTTGCCTGCGGTGTCATTTCCGGATATGGTGCGGTGATATACCGGGCGAAAGTAACCGCCAACAGCAGCGTGGCCGTAATCGGCTGCGGGGGAGTGGGGTTGAACGCTATCCAGGGCGCGGCTTACAGCGGGGCTTATCCGATTATCGGCATCGATGTCAGAGACAGCAAGCTGGAAAGAGCCAGGGTTTTCGGTGCCACGCACGTGGTTAACGTGAGTGAAGAAAGCGACCCCGTAGAAGCGGTCAGGGAAATAACGTATGGCCGCGGCGCCGATTCCGTAATCGTGGCGGTAGCCGGTATCGATATACTGCGCCAGGGATTCCTGATGTCGGCTATGGATGGCACCACCGTGGTTATCGGGCACGGGCATGGAGAACAGCTATCGGCCTTCACGCCAACCGACTTCATGCAGGGAAGAAAGCTGACCGGCAGCGCTATGGGTGCCGTTCGACTTCGCATGGATATTTCACGGCTTATCGAGTTGTATAATGCCGGTAAGATAAAGCTGGATGAATTGATATCCGGTCATTACAGCTTTGACCGTATTAACGAGGCACTGGAATCCTCTGCGCAGGGCGAGGTAATCAGGAACATCATCATGTTTTAGATAATTTAGTCCGGAGTCAGGCGGGAACCTCGACCTTCAGCGTGGTTCCCTTGCCCGGCCGGGAGTTCACCTCTATCGAGCCGCCCAGCAGCCAGACGCGTTCCTGCATGCCCATCAGTCCCAGCTGTCCGATGCGGGGAAGATCGTCCATGCTTCCCTCGAGTTCGAATCCTTTGCCGTTATCGCCGACAATCAGTATAATCCCGCTATCATGGAATTCCGCAGTAACCTGGACCTCGGTGGCCTGGGCATGCTTGCTGACATTATTCAGGGCTTCCTGAACGATACGGAATAATGATAACTCGATCTCGTTAGTAAGTCGTCTCTCTTCGCCGATTACACGGAAAGTCGATAAAGTGCCGTCGGTGTTTTCCAGGTTATGGGTCAGCGACCTGATTGCCGGAATCAGACCGAGGTCGTCCAGCAGTGAAGGGCGCAGATTCTGGATAAAGCTGTTGAGTGATTTTATGCCCTTGTTCAACAAAGTCCGGACATCCTGTAAGGAGGAAACATCACTGCTCCTGAAACTGTGCTCTTTCCGGAGAAGATTATCAAGCCGGCGGGAAAGAGAACCCAGGATTTGGGCCATGTCGTCGTGAAGCTCCCGGGCGATATATTTACGCTCTTCTTCCTGTGCTTTGGTTATTTCCTGCAGAAAAAACCGTAAATTTTCTTCCAGGTTTTTTCTATCCGTAATATCTTCCAGCGTCTCGATAGCTGCGATTATTTTACCGTTATCGTCCTTGATGGGACTGGCCGTAAAATGTAGCCATTTACCCTTATCGCCGAGGTGGGGAAAGCAATCCTCGGCTTCATAAGCGTCTTCTATCAGAGCCGATTTCTTGTACTTGCCGCGGTAATAGACCTCTATTTCCCGGCTGGAAGCCCCTTCGACAATGAGGTCGGCCATGGAAGGCCGCTTCTCGCTGTAAAACGCTTTCCAGTGGTCGTCTTTGCCGATTACCTCCTCTTTCTTTAGCCCGGAAAGGGCTTCTACGGCAGCGTTCCAGTGAGTAATTATGTGGTCTTTATTAATCACGAAAAGAGGAATAGCAGAGCCGTCGACGATTTTAGCGAGAGTTTTTGAACTTAATGGCATATCTACTAAGGCGCAGTATAAATCCCGGTAGTTACCACGATAACTACGCCAGTTCCTCCAGAGTAAACCATCCTTTTCTCAAACCGAAGAGAACCGCCTCGGTACGGGAACCGACTCCGAGTTTGTTAAAAACGTCTCTCATGTGTCCTTCCACCGTCCGGTAGCTGAGGTGAAGCTGGTCGGCAATTTCTTTATTGGTCAGACCCCGGGCAGCCAGCTTGATGATGTCCAGTTCCCGGTTGCTGAGGTGTTCGGCTTCTTCATCGGAGTTGGGTATCTTGTTCTGGAATTTAAAATAGTTCATTACCTTTTTAGCGATTACCGGGTCCAGTACCGGTTCGCCGTTGTGAATGGCTTTGATAGCCTGGACCAGCTCGTCGCCGCTGACGCTTTTCAGGAGATAACCGGCCGCCCCCGCTTTCAGCATGGCAAAGACGTACTCGTCGTCGTCGTAAGCGCTGAGTATCAGTACGCCGGTGCGGGGATGAATTACCTTTATCTGCCGGGTGGCTTCGATGCCGTTGAGCTTGGGCATGGCGATATCCATGATAACCACGTCCGGCTTCAGTTCGGTAACCATCTGCACCGCTTCTTCGCCGTTACTGGCTTCACCGATTATGCTTAAACCATCTTCATCTTCCAGTAAGCGGAGGATACCCTGACGAGTTATCAGGTGGTCTTCTCCCAGTACGATTGTGATGTCACTCATGATGTTTTCCTAATAACATGATATCAGAATTAGGGTAAACTGTACATCCGTGTAATATACCATTCGCCTCCCGGGCATAAAGTGGAAACACTCGGGGTAAAACACCTGTTACGGCGGTGTGTACCCGCAGTAGTAACGGGGCCGGGTGTAGCCGAAATAAAGGGATTTATGTAGTGGAAACACGTAACTTAACGGATGGAAGCGCTGTCACCGAGTAATAAACTGGAAATAGAAAGGTTATACAGGAGGTATATCAGTGGATAGCAGTCTGGATTTCACCACGATTCAAACTCTCTTGGAAAGCAACGCCGAGAAAGTTGAAAGCCTGATTGAAAGCTATATAGATAAGAAAGAACAACTGATATCTTTGCTTCAGGATGTCCAGGCGGAATTCAATTATATTCCCCAGGATGTCCTTATCAGGATCAGCCAGAAACTGGAAATCCCGTTGAGCCAGGTTTTCAGCGTAGCTACTTTTTTCCAGGCTTTCAGCCTGAAACCGAGAGGTCGCCATACCATAACCGTATGTCTCGGCACTGCCTGCCATATAAAGGGCGGTCAGCGGCTCGTCGATAAAATGGAGCGCGACTATGAAGTTAAGCCCGGCGGCACTACCGAGGACGAGCGGTTCTCATTGGAAACCGCCAACTGCCTCGGTTGCTGCGCTCTCGGTCCCGTCATGGTCATCGACGGTAAGTACGAAAGCAAGGTAACACCGGATAAACTCGATGCGATCCTGAAGAAGTACGAATAGATATAAGGAAGGCTAAAAATGGTTGAGGAAGTACGAAACTTATTAGATAAAAGACTTAAAACCGTCGAAGAGCTGGAAAAACTCCGCCAGGCTATCCTTGATGACAAGGATACCAGCCGTACCCTGATATCCGTGTGCGGCGGTACCGGATGCCGCGCCTCCGGGTCTGAGGCGGTCGTGGATGCCTTTGCCGAGGAAATCGAAAGGCTTGAGCTACAGGCAAAAATAGAATTCAAGGAAACCGGCTGTCACGGCTTCTGCGAACGGGGGCCGCTGGTAGTAATCGGGCCCCAGAAAATCTTTTACCAGCGAGTTCAACCCGAGGACGTGCCGGAAATCGTTGCCGAAACGGTACTCCAGGGCAAGGTTGTCAAACGATTACTCTACACGGACCCCGCTACCAATGAAGAAATCACCTCCGAACCGGACGTTCCTTTCTATAAACGACAGACCCGCCAGATTCTGGGTGCCAACGGAGAGATAGACCCCACCGAAATCGAGCAATACATCGCCGCGGGCGGCTATTCCGCCCTGACCAAAGCGCTATTCCAGATGACTCCGGAGAAGATAGTCAACGAAGTGACCGATGCCGGTCTGAGGGGCAGGGGCGGCGGCGGCTTTCCTACCGGGCGCAAGTGGCAGTCCTGCCGCAGAGCCGAGGGCGAAGTCAAGTATGTTCTCTGCAACGCCGACGAGGGAGATCCCGGTGCTTATCAGGACCGCAGTATTCTCGAAGGAAATCCCCACAGCGTCATCGAGGGAATGATTATCGGGGCATTTGCCATCGGCTCCAGCCAGGGTTTCGTCTACGTTCGTAACGAATACCCGCTGGCCGTGGAACACGCCCGTTTGGCTTTAGAACAGGCGATGGACTACGGTCTGCTGGGAGAGAACATCCTGGGTTCCGGATTCGATTTTAAGATTACCATCAACAAGGGCGGCGGGGCTTTCGTTTGCGGCGAATCCAGCGCCCTGATTGCGTCTCTGGAAGGAAAAATCGGTGAACCCAAAGCTAAATACACCCATATGTCGGAAAAAGGACTCTGGGACAAGCCCAGCCTTCTGAACAACGTCAAGACATGGGCGAACATACCGTTGATTATCAACAAGGGTGCCGACTGGTATTCGAAAATCGGCACCAAAGGCAGCAAGGGAACCATGATTTTCTCGCTGGTCGGCAAAATAAACAACTCCGGCCTGGTGGAAGTGCCCATGGGCATAACTTTGCGTGAAATGATTTACGATATCGGCGGCGGTATCCCGGACGGAAAGAAATTCAAAGCCGTCCAGACCGGCGGTCCTTCCGGCGGCTGCATCCCTGAAGAATACCTGGATACGCCGGTTGATTTCGACGAACTTACCAAGCTCGGTTCGATGATGGGTTCCGGCGGGATGATCGTCATGGACGAGGACAACTGCATGGTGGATGTCGCCCGGTACTTCATCGAGTTCCTCAAGGGCGAGTCCTGCGGAAAATGCGTGCCCTGTCGCGAAGGCCTGGCCAAGATGAGCGATATCCTCAACCGGATATGCCACGGCCAGGGAAAGCCGGAGGATCTTGATGCTATGGCCGACCTCGGAGCGTTACTGAAGAACGGCGCTCTCTGCGCGCTGGGCGGTTCGGCGGCGAATCCCGTCCTTTCCACGATGAAATACTTCAGGGACGAGTATCTGGCGCATATCAATGATAAGAAGTGCCCGGCGGGAGTTTGCCGGGAGTTGATCGAATATAACATCGATGCTGAAAAATGCACCGGCTGCGGTGCCTGTGCGCGCGCCTGTTCCACCAATGCCATCACCGGCGAGAAGAAGGCACCTCACACCATAAATCAGGGAATGTGCATCAAATGCGGAGCCTGCTATGACGTCTGCAAGTTTGATGCTGTAATAAAGGTCTAGAAGGAGAATAGAAATGACAAAATACTGGATTAGCAGCGAAACATCGGTCGAAATCAATGATTCCGAGGATGCCGGCGTCGTTCACTTCTCTGTCAATGATAAAAACGTCGTTGTTTCCGACGGTCAGACAATATACGAGGCGCTGCAGCGTATGCCCGGAATCGCCGATATTCCGGCGCTCTGCTACAATCCCAACGTCAGACCTTACGGCGCCTGCCGTCTCTGTACGGTCGAGGTAAGCGAAGACGAGGGCAAGAGCTTCAAGTTCGTCGCCTCCTGCCTGTATCCCGTCAAGGAAGGCATTATCGTCAAAACGAATACCGACAGGGTGCGCAACCTGAGAAAAGGTATTATCGAGCTTCTTATGGCGCGATGTCCCAATACCAAGATAATCCAGGAGCTTGCCGAGGAGTACGGAGTGGAGAAACCACGGTTCGCCCTGGGTGACCACGACTGCATTCTCTGCGGATTGTGTGTTAGAGCCTGTCAGGAGATTATCGGAAAGTCGGCTATCAGCCTGGTCAACCGCGGCATCTACAAGGAAGTAGCGGCTCCCTTCTACGCCTACGAACTGGGTGAAGGATGCATCGGCTGCGGCGATTGCGCTTTCGTATGTCCCACCGGCGCTATCAAGATGGGCGAAAACGGCAAGCCGGAACTTCCCAAGGTAAAAATACCTTATGCCGAAATAGGTGCC
>JASFHJ010000061.1:0-7347 GCA_050123255.1 Dehalococcoidia bacterium | reverse complement strand
CATCCGGTGCAGGTCTTCTTCGGTAGCGGGTTCCAGCAGGCGCGGTCTTTCCGGTCTTTTTTCCGCCTGATAATTCAGCTCCGCTTCCGTCAGCGGGGAAGTAAGGGCAAAGACGACTTCGTCCATGAGGGGTCCGCCGGATATGGGGTCGTTACCTTCAACGTAATTATGCAGCGTTTCGCGGGAGACCCAGCCGACGGGATAAGGCGGGAAGCTCCAGCGGAGGTTCATACCGTGGCTGCGCCCGTCGCGCTGAACGTAATCGGCGAAGCGGGAGGTTGCGATGGGGGCGGAAGGTATGCCGTATTCGTCCTCCATGGTGCGGGAAAATTCGGCGATACTCGCCGCACAGCCGTCTCAGCCGCCGGCGCCGAAGACAACGGCGTCACCGTTCTGCTTGATTTCCGCCCATAGTTCGGGGTCGTCGGTGAACATGCTGGTCTTCTTGTGCACCAGCACGGTCTTCACCCCGGGTTTATGGCGTGAAAACCAGTCCTCCACCTCTTCCATGAACTCCTTGCTTCCGGCAAATCCCGTATCAACGAGGTAAACGGTCTTGCCGTACAGCGTGTCGAGGCGCGGCGCCATTTTTCGCAGCCCGAGGGATTCCGCCGTATCTTTCGGCTGGTATGTAGGGTCGTGAATGGCATGAGGGGGTGAATCAATGTCCAACCGCCTCCCGAAGATACCGGTAGGCTGGCCGATGGGGTCCAATACGGTAACCTTATTATCGTTTTTAGTCATGCTTTACCATCCTGTACCGATTTTTTATTTTTTTGCGGTGGTCAAGCCGGTCGTTGTCCCATCCGTCTGCGCTCGCCGTCCGCCTCAAAGAAACTGCCGTCCCAGCCTTCCGTCACGGTACCCGCCCCGAGCATGATAGCCATTTCTATGTGGGGTCTGCGGACTTCATGCCAGATCAGCGGGCCGTGCATCACGCCGCGGGGAATCCACATGCCGAAGCTCGTATCGAACACCAGTTTATCGTCACCCATATCGAACTCCAGGTCCGCCCCGAGGTCCTCGGGGTTGTCGGGGTCGCCGCCGATATGCAGGACTATCTCGTCCAGATTATCATGCACCATCCTGGGCAGATTCGGCTCCACGATATCCCATACCCAGCCGAACTCGATGTAGGTGTTAGCCGCGTTTATCTGCGTCCGGCTCATGTAGGTCATCGTGGGGCTCTGACGGCCTTTTTGGCCCGGACCCGCTTCCCGCATGGGGCTGCGGATGACGTACTGCTCGTAGTCAAAGTCCTTATCTTTCCTGGGGGGCGTTGATTTCTCTTCCCGGATGCCGCTTTTTCCCCATCCCTCGGCGATATCGCCGGTGCCCAGCATCATCGCCATCTCGATGTGGGGAAACTCGAACTTCTTCCAAGTCACCGGGCCGTGGGGTACGCCGGCAGGGATAAAGATACCGGTGGTGGTATTGAAGGTTATCGGCTGACCGCCGATGTAGAACTCGATCTCGCCGCCGAGTACCTGGGGTTGTTTGTAATCACCGCCCCAGTGCAGCACTATCTCATCGTAATCATGGACGTGTTCCATGATATGAGGATTCGGGTCGGGGATATCGGTAATCCATCCCAGTTCGATGTAGTAAGGAGCGCCGGTCTGCTTTTCGCTCATGAAGGTCATCATGGGCGACTGGCGTCCCTTGATGCCGGGAGCGGCTTCGTAGAGCGGTTTCCTCACCGCAAATTTCTCGTATTCTGATTCTGACATATTATTATTTCCTTTCAAATGTAAAAATTATAATACCATAGCTACTGATATATCGACAATATTTCAGCAATATGATTTTATGCAGTACCGGGTTATTTTTCAAGGTGGATTACAGGAACCGCTGGATGATGTCCCATCCCCACTGGCTGGCGTAAGCCAGACCGACATATAATATGGCTTTTCCCAGCCAGCATGCCAGCAGGAATTTCCATATGGGAAAGCGCAGAGCGCCGGCAGCGATTCCGGCGAGGTCGAAGTGAAGGAAGGGAAACAGGGCGAAGAGGAAGATAGTTACCGACCCCAGCTTTTTCATCCACTTTTCGGCGCGGAGGTACACTTTGGTATTTTGAATGAAGGCGGTGCCGCTGTAACCGAGGAGGTAGCCGCTGAGTTCGCCGATAGATGCCCCGGTAGCACCGGCCAGCCCTACGAAAAACGGGTTGAATGTGGCCGCCAGGGCGAAGAGCAGCACCAGGCCGGGCATGGGCAGAACCACGGTGGCGTTGCCGATCAGACCGATGAGGAAAGCGCCCAGGTAACCCCAGTTACCCAGTTCCACCAGCCAGTCCCGGTAAATGAAGAGTACTATCATCACCGCAATCAGCGGCGGCAGTGTCAACCACGTGATGAGGTGTTTTCTCTTATCTTCGGTGTGTCTTGCCTCATCCGGTTTCCGGCTCCGCTTAAGGCGCTCGACTATCCGGGACTTTAAATTTTTATAGAACGACATCCGATGTTTAGCCCGTAAAGAAATCCGGTGTTGTACACAGCATAACGTAAGCTAAACAAGAAATCAAAAGCAGGGAATACCGGTGATTTTAATCTCTGGTAAAGGTCAGAGCCGCCGAGTTGATACAGTACCGTTTCCCGGTAGGCGGGGGCCCGTCATCGAAAACATGCCCCAGGTGGGCGTCGCAACGTGCGCAGAGGACCTCAATACGGTGCATACCGTGGTTGCGGTCTTCTTCCAGTCTGATGTTCAAATCGGAGACCGGTTCGTTGTAACTGGGCCAGCCGGTACCGGAATCGAATTTCGTGGAAGTTCCGAACAGGTCGTTACCGCACCGCACGCACCGGTAAATCCCCGGTTCTTTAATCGTATCGAAGATGCAGGTGAAAGGACGCTCCGTTCCCATTCTGGTAGTGATTTCATACTGCTCCGGGGTCAGTAGCTTTTTCCATTCGGAATCGGTTTTGTGTACTTTTTCCACTTCGACTATTTGGTTTTTATGACTGTCGAATACCTTTACGGTCTCCATATTATCGACCCTCCTCCGGCATATTATCCACGTACCCCCGGTTCCATGATATATTATAGATTATTACGTCATGATGTTCAGCGATATTTATCACAATCAAATCAGGGGTATCTGCAAGCTATTATCCAGCCCTCAACAGGTTTCCCGGAGACAAATACGGTTGACCTGTTGTATATTGGAAATATGGAGAAAAGATTTTCTTTAGCCGGCTGGCTTCTTTTCATGGTCTGTGCCGGTTTCTTCATTGCCTCCGCCGTTAAAAGCGGCGATACGTGGTATTTGATCGGCAGCCTGATTTTTCTGGGCGCCTGTGTAATCTTTATCATTCCGTTAATTACCGGCAGAAGTAGGTCAAAAGACCGGTAATATTTCTTCACGCAGGCAGCAAGATTCGGAGGATTTGTATGCCCGGGGTAAAACTGCCTATTTTTATTAATCGTTACCTACCGGTTATCCGGAGGTCGGCGGCATTCCACCGGGGGATACCGGCACGGCAGGAGCTTCTCTGGCGCCTCTCTGGAATTCCCTGATTTGAGGTACCAGCAGTATCAACGTAAAAACCACGGTGAGGCCGTCGGTGAAGACAAACGCCCACCAGACTCCGTCGAGTCCCCAGAACCCTGGCAGTATCAGGACCATCGGCACCAGGAATAATGCCGGCCGTGCCAGCGATGTAATTAAAGCCTTCAGCGCTTTGCCCAGCGACTGGAAGGTCAGTTGACCGATAAAGGCAAACCCTATCAGGTAAAGCACGATGAATACTATCTTGGCGGCATTTGTGGCTATATCGATGAGCTCAACGTCGTTGGTGAAGATACGGATAAATACCTCCGGCATGAAATACAGGAGAAGAAACGCCAGCAGGCACACCGAGGTGGAAAAAACCAGAGCTATTTTCATAGCTTTTAAAGCCAGGTGATACCGCCTGGCTCCATAGTTGAAACCGAGGATGGGCTGTAATCCCTGCCCGATTACCATTCCCGGTAATATGGCGAACATCATAATCCGGTTGATAATACCGTAGGCGGATATGGCCAAATCACCTCCGTAATTACCCAGCACGCGGTTCACCAGTATGGCTGATAGGCTGCCGGCCAGGGTCATGGCGAGGGCGGCTACCCCGATGGCGTAAATCGGCTTTAGTATTTCCAGTTTCAATATCAGGTCCTGCCGGGTTATCTTAAGATGACTACTGCCGGAAAGGTAGTACCAGATGAAATATACCACCGAGATAAATTGAGCGATTACCGTTGCCCAGGCAGCGCCGATGACGCCCATCCCCAGCGGGATGATGAAGATAGCATCCAGGACGATGTTCAGCCCGGCGCCGATAATCATCCCAATCATGGCAACCTTGGCGTTGCCCTCGGACCTGACCAGACCGTTCAATGCCATGGAAAGCGTCATGAATATCATACCTACCAGGATGATGACCATGTATTCTTTGGCGTAGGGCATGACTGTCTCGGATGCCCCCATCATTCTCAACCAGAGTTCGGGATTGATTTCACCGATGACCAGAACGACTGACGAAAGCAGCACTGTAGAGGATACAGAGTTCCCCAGCGCCAGCTGCGCCCTTTTTGTTTCACCGGCGCCCAGAAGCCGGGAAATCAGGGAAGCTCCTCCCATGCCGGCCATCTGCCCGACGCCTATGGAAAGCATCTGGACGGGGAAGACGATAGAAAGACCGGCGATTCCCAGCCGACCGACGTAATGACCGATGAATATGGTATCGACGACGTTGTACAGCATCATCACGAACATGCCGAAAAACGCCGGAATGGTCAGCTTTACCAGCAACCTGCCGATCCTTTCGTCAGCCAGTATCATCGTCGGATTCTGCATATACCGTTGCCTTTTATAATCTATATCTTAGAAGCGGGGGGGCGTCCTGAGAGATAGAATCATATGAATCTCTCGAAGGTAGCGATCAGATATTTTAACGATTCGAGGGTCCTTTCCAGCTCTTTATCATCCAGTGCGGAAAGCAACCCGGTCATGCGTTCCTTAATGGCCTTATCGAGAAACTCCACGGCTTCCCTGCCCTTATCGGTAAGAACAATCCAGGTCTTTCGCCGGTCGGTAGGGTCGGCTTGCCTTTCCAGCATACCCAGAGAGGTCAGTTTGTCTATCGACTGCGTCATCTGGGCTTTGGAGATCATCGCCGTATCCCCGATTTCGCTGATGTTCAGCATCCCTTCCTCATCGACTATTTTCATAATCATCATGTGGTGGGGAGATAGGCGGCTGTCTATCGAATGCAGGGGAGGTTTAAATACCTCCCGCTCCAGGGAACCTTTCATAATGCGGGGAAGGCGAAAAAGAAGGTCGGTGACTTGTTCGATGCTATTATTTTTCATTGGATTTCCTTTGAATATAGTATAATAATATACTATTTATTAATATACTATATATTATAGAATAAACTTGATTTTTACAAGAAGCAGGATTCTTCGATAAAGATAAATATTTCTGTTACTGTATGCCGGTGTTGTGATATATTACAATAGCCTGATGGACTACTCGTAAACGCGGTTACTCTGGATATTTGAAAGGAGAATTGAATGAAAGACATGCTGAAGGGAAGGGTAGCGGTCATTACTGGCGCCGGGAACGGACTGGGAAGGGCTTATGCCCTGAGTTTTGCTGAGAGAGGTGCCAGTGTCTTGGTTAACGATATCGGAACGTCTCACGACGGATACGGTATTACCCATGATGCTGCCGATGCCGTGGTGGAACAAATCAGGCAAGCTGGCGGCACTGCGGTAGCCAGTTACGATAGTGTAGCTGAAGAAGAGAGTGCCAATAGCATAATCCAGAGTGCTATTGATAATTTTGGCAAGATTGATATTCTTATTAATAATGCCGGCGTCTTACGTGTAAATGATATATGTGAGATCGTAACAGAAGATTGGGATATCGTTATAAAAACGCATATTTATGGCACCTTTTACTGTACGCGTAAAGCCTGTGGCTTTATGAAGCAGCAGCGTTATGGCAGGATTATCAACGTCTCATCTCATGCCGGACTCGGATTAAAAGGACAGACACCCTATTCAACCGCAAAAGAAGGTATAACGGGATTTTCACGCTCTCTAGCCCGGGATGTGGCGGAATATGGTATCACCTGTAATGTAATCCGTCCTCTCGCTGCCTGGCGAGGTATAAAACAGAAAATAGACGCGATGGAAGTCCTTCGTCCCGTAGATGTGGCGGCTCTGGTTGCCTATCTCGTCAGTGAATCCGCCGACCATATTAACGGATGCATTTTTGAAGTCTGGCGCAGTCATGTCGGTATCTTTGTCGATCCTCCGCCGGTATCCCAGGTGCTCAGTAAAAACGGGGACTGGACACCCGAGGAGTTACAGCAAGCGATACCACAGACTTTAACCAAGGGAATGTCTCGTGAAAATTTGCCACCTACATTTCCCCCGTTTTTCAGGCCACCGGATGATGGCTAGTCACAAAGAACTAATGCCAGTCTTTGGATTCCGGTATCCTGTCCAGGGCGGCGGTGAAGGGTTCTACCCGTTCGATGATGACGTTATGGGTTCCCTCGCGGCGGGTTAATCTTCCCTTGACTATCAGGAAGGCTGACCGGAATTTATGTTCGTAGCGTTCGTAGGTCTTGCCGAAGACCATGCAGGGTATGTGCCCGAACTCGTCTTCCAGGGTAATGAAAACCGTCTTGCCCTGCGGCCTCTGCCGCCGGATAACCAGCCCGGCGGCGGTAACGGCGGCGCCGTCGCCCAGCTTGTCGATATCCTTGCTGGTGCGGAAGCCGTTCCTGAAGCGGGAGCGCAGCCGGGACATGATGTGGCCGGAGGGGAAAAGGCTGAGAATGCTGTACTCCTCTTTCATGCGGTCCCAGTCGCCGGGGGATTCCAGTTCCACCATGTTCTGTTCCACGGGCAGGGGCAGTACCAGCTGGCGGTTGACCGGGCGGTATCTCAGTCCTATTTCCCATTTAACCTTTCTCCGGTTGGGTTCCAGGCTGTCGAAAGCCCCGGCGCCGGCCAGGTTGAGGGCCACTTCTTCCAGGACGCCGGTGCGCTCCAGGAAGTCCCCGATGCTCCGGAAAGAACCCTGCTTTGCCCGGCCTTCTTCTATAGCGGTGGCGGCAGCTTCGCCCAGCCCCATGACGTTCCGGAAGCCCAGGCGTATGGCGCCTTTGTAGTTATGGTTGTTGTCAACCTCACCCCCTGTGTCCCCCTCTCCGGTCCTGGAGAGGGGGAGATATTTAGTTTCGAAGGGGCTGACGCCCCTTCGAGCTTCCCCACTGTCATTCCCGCGAAGGCGGGAGTCCATTTTCTCTTTCCGGTCATTGCGAGCGCCGCGAAGCAATCTGTTCTCCG
>JASFHJ010000060.1:0-7485 GCA_050123255.1 Dehalococcoidia bacterium | reverse complement strand
CTCGGCGCCGGTTTCCTCATCCAGTCTCGCTAGAGCAGCCTGAGCAGCGGACATCAACTCGCTGCTGAAAGCCTCATCACCTTCATACCAGTAGATACTTACGTCCCCTTCGTTGAGGCTCTGCCATTCATACCTTTCGTCGTTGATACTAACCGTCTTCGGCGGGGTTACGCTTACATTTCCCGATTCATCCTTTACCGTCCACCAGTAGTCAACGGTTGAACCAGGCGGCAGCCCCCCGGTCATTCTCATATCCCATACCCAGCTTTCGGATACAGATGTCGATGGAATAAAATTAATGTATACCTCGCTGGTTATCCGGGCATGTGCCATGCGGTTAATCCGGTAGTGAAGGCGGATGTCTTCGATTATATTATCGCTTTGAGCAGATATGTTGAAGGTGATACTGGCGGGGAAATCTATCTCCACCCGGCTATCGATTGCCCCGCTTATCGTACCGGCATGAACCGTCGGTGAAACCGACAGCATCCCGGTAAGCAATACCAGCACCAGAAAGATTACAGGAACTCTTTTTTTCATTCGGCTCTCCCCATCACCGACCGCAAATAAGCAGTAATCAGACCTTCCAGATCACCATCGAGCACGGCATCGGGATTGGCCGTTTCGTACCCGGTTCTATGGTCTTTAACCATCTTGTAGGGATGCAGGATATAACTGCGTATCTGATTGCCCCATCCGGCTTCTATTCTCTCCCCCTTAAGTTTAGCACGTTCTTCCTCCCTTTTCTCCAGTTCCATTTCCAGGAGGCGCGCCGTCAGTATCTTCATGGCAGTATCTTTGTTCATGTACTGGGAACGTTCGCTCTGGCAACTGACGACGGTTCCCGTCGGCAGATGCGTTATCCTTACCGCGCTGCTGGTCTTCTGCATGTGCTGTCCGCCGGGTCCGCTGGAGCGGAAGGTTTCCACCTTGATTTCCTCCGGGTCAATGTGGAGGTCCACCTCGGCATCTGCTTCCGGCATTACTTCCACCAGGGCGAAAGATGTGTGACGGGCATGGTCGGCATCGAATGGAGAAAGCCGTACCAGCCGGTGGACGCCGTGTTCCGACTTCAAATAGCCTGCGGCGTATTCACCGCTGATGGAGATTACCGTGCTTTTGATACCGGCTTCGTCACCGGGCGAGGTATCCAAGACTTCCGCCTGGTAACCGCGGCGTTCCGCCCAGCGCAGGTACATCCTCATCAGCATTTCCGCCCAGTCCTGCGATTCGGTACCGCCGGCACCGGCATGAATGGCGAGGATAGCGTTGCGGGAATCATATTCACCGCCGAAAGCCAGCTCGAATTCCAGCTCTTCGAGATATGCCGCCGACTCATTGACTTCGTTTTCCAGGTCGGTCTGGACGGAATCATCTTCGGTAGAAATATCTATCAATTCAGCAAGGTCGGCCAGCTTTGCTTCCAGTTCACGCCAGCGCTGGACCGTCCTGGTCTTCTCGGCCAGTTCACGCATCACGTTCTGGGCGGCTGCCTGGTCGTTCCAGAAATCCGGCTGAACCGATTGCTTTTCCAGTTTAACGATTTCTTTTTCTTTATCGGCAATGTCAAAGATGCTCCAGGGCTTTAGCCACCCGGGCCCGCAAATCGTCTAGTCTGTCTTTTGGTTCCGGCATATTACCTCGTTCCTTCTTTCAATACTCTCTTTTATATGGTTGAAGCCGGTGCCGCGTCCGGCGTTGTTTTCAAATTCCCGCCGGCGGCCTGATGAGCCAGTCTCGTCGGTTCCGGCAGCCGGTAATCCCGGCAGCAGTTCAATACCCACTTTATTGCCGAAGGTAAACCTATCTTATGTCCGATTGATACATAAACCGGTTTTACCCTATCCCTCGTCCTCACTACCGACCCGATTACCTCTTCGCGGTCCCGCAACTCCGTATGGTTCCCGGCGTTTATTCCGGGTTCCTCATGATGACCGCAGAGTCGTGACTTGGCACAGCCGACGGTGGGGATATCCAGGAAAAGCCCTAAATGTGCCGCCAGGCCCATCCTCCGCGGGTGGGCAATCCCCTGCCCGTCCACGATACACAGGTCAGGGATAATGGACAATTTCCCGAAAGCCGGCAGCAGCAGCGGTATTTCCCGGAAGGACAAGAGTCCGGGGACATAGGGAAACGGAATCTTGTCAGTAACCACCTGTATTTCCACCACGTCAAGTTCAGGCCAGCTCAGGACTACCACCGCCCCGGTTCCCGTTTCCGCCCGGCGGTTTATGGAAACGTCGACACCCGCTATAAATCGAGGATTAACCTCGCCATCACGGGAAACCTGCCCCGCTAATTCCTTCTGTAGCTCGATAGCTTCGGCGGTGGTGACCTGCCAGCCGTGGCGCCGGACTATTTCCATATATGAATTATAGACGCATAAGCCTGCCCGAGACAACCCTTCGTCTAACCCCGTTTAACTGTAGCATTGCCTTTAATCCAGGCCTCGGCAACCCGGTCGTTTTCCCGACGCAGGACGAAAAACGCATCGAACTCCACCGTTGTCCCTCCCCGCGCCCGTATAGCCGGGTAATCTTCAGTAAACGTTATCGTTTCCTTAATGGAAAGGACGCAGACGTTGCCGTCACCGACCACGTAATCCCATTCCTGGAGGTGTTCGGATGTCTTCCGGCGGTAGTTCATAATATCCTGCCGGTGTGCTTCATGCCCGACCATATCCCGTCCACCTCCCCAGTGATAAACCACGCCGGGGGCTTCAACAGCCTCCAGAGCGGTAAAGTCACCCTCCTTGAAAGCCTTTCTCTCGGCTTCAATGAATTTCTGAGCAAACTCTTTAATATCCATAATTGTTACTCTGCTATATACTACTCCTCTGAGTATTCTGTTATACCACACGGAGTCGAAATATACGATCAAATATGTTACTTATTACTGATGCATCATAATTGGGTATTGGACAATTGTCAAAAATTTAATACCATATATATCAGTTAATAGAAAAGTTTATCCGGCCTCCCATTGACAGCCTTATGTATATAGTGCATAATAGGGGACGTAAATTACCAATATCATACAAAGGTCAGGTATAAATGTTAAAAATTCGTCTAAGACGCGTCGGCGCTAAGAAAAAACCCAGTTATAGACTGGTTGTTGCAGATATCCGGGCACCCCGAGACGGGGCTTTTATTGAAATAATCGGTCATTATGACCCTTTAACAGACCCGGAGACAATAGTTGTGAAAGAGGATAAGGCACTGCACTGGCTACAAGAAGGAGCTAAACCGACAAGTACAACCGCCAGACTGCTGAAAAAGGCAGGTGTTCTGGAGAAGTTCAAAACCGTCAAGGAGAAATCATGAAAGACCTAGTGGAGTACATCGCCAAGTCCATCGTCAATGAACCCGATGCAGTCAATGTTGATGAGGAAACGAATGAGGATGGCATTACCCTGAAACTTACCGTTGCCGACGACGACAAGGGGCGAATCATCGGTAAGCAAGGTCAGATAGCTCAGGCCATGCGTACCCTCCTCAGAGTCAAAGCAGCTAAAGCCGCCACCAGGGTCAGACTTGAGATTATGTAGAAAATCTCCCGCCGATTCACAACCTTACAGAGAGGGGAAACCCAGGCAACTTCCCCCTATTAAGAGTCTGCAAGTCTTAACGCCCGAGAATCCCTGAACATCGGGTGGATTTTCATGAATATCAATCCCGGTCAGAAAAACAGCCTGCCCGAAGGACAGTACTATCACGATCAGATAATAGGTCTACAGGTAAAGACCGCCGACGGAAAAATCATCGGTGAAGTAACCGATATCATTACCGGACAGAGTAACGACAACTTCGTAGTCAGCAGTGACACCGGAGAAATCCTCATCCCCGCCATCGAGGACGTAATCGTATCGATAGAGCCATCCCGGGGTTACATTACCATCGAAGCCATCGAAGGGCTTCTTGAGCTTAACGCGAAGAAACCGCCGAAATAACTCCCGGGGTATATAAATATCAAATGTTCATCATATTCCCACACTCACACCTGTTACTATACACGTGTATCCAGATTCCTGTAACCCGATAAACCCGGGATATTTCTTTCCTCGGTTGTATTACCTAACCCCCCTATGGTATATTAATTATCAGATTCACTACTCCGTATAACCTGATCATTCTTACAGCATTACCGACTTGCTGGTAATACACAGAATAATAGGAGGACCAAACGTGCACGCAACAATTCAAAAGCCAATCGATGAAATAATCGGGTATCTAAAACCCGGCGAGAAGGTTTTCGTCGTCGGCTGCGGCAATTGCGCCGCCAAGTGCCATTCGGGTGGAGAGCCGGAGACGGAAGAAATGGCCGAACGGCTCAAGAAAAAAGGTGTGGCGGTAACCGGCTGGGCCTGCACCGACAGCGGTGTCAGTCTCTGCAAGCTGGCTATCGTTAAGAAACTGCTTAACGAAACCCACCAGGCGGAGGCCGGGGAGGCTGATTCCTTCATCATTCTGGCCTGCGGTCAGGGTATCCATACCGTCATGGATGCCACCGATGGCGGCATGGTCCATCCGGGGTGCGATACCATTTTCGGCGGCGAAACCGTAACCGACGATTTTATCACCGAATATTGCTCGCTTTGCGGTGAGTGTATCGTCGAATACACCGGCGGTCTGTGCCCGGTAACGCTCTGCGCTAAGAGCCTGCTCAACGGTCCCTGCGGCGGAGCTAAAGACGGTAAGTGCGAGGTCGACCGCACCCGTGACTGCGGCTGGCAGCTTATTTACGACCGTCTCAAGGAACTGGGCCGTCTGGATGAGATGGATAAATACCAGCAACCCAAGAATAACTCCCGGTGGAGCCGTCCACGCTCCCTGACCATGATCGAATCGGGGGCAACCTTTAAATCACTGGCCGGTGAACTGTCAATCTCCAGGAAAGATTAACCGCAGTGACTCAAAGCAAGAAACAAGGAGTAAAAATCGATAATGAGTAAACTTAAAGATAAACTCAACAGCGGAGAATTCGTGGTTACCGGGGAAATCGGGCCCCCGAAAGGGGTAGACCTTAACGCGTGCCTGCACGATGCCGAAATGCTGCGGGACTACGTTACCGCCATTAATGTCACCGACCTTCAGAGTGCGGTATTCAGAATCGGTTCCCTGGCAGTTTCCTGCAAACTGATAGAACGACGGATAGAACCCATCTTCCAGCTTACCTGCCGCGACCGCAACCGGCTGGCCTTGCAGTCTGATTTGTTGAGTGCCTGGGCTCTCGGAATCGAGAACGCTTTATGCCTTACCGGGGACCACCCCATCATGGGTGACCATACCGAGGCCAAACCGGTCTATGACCTCGACTCGGTACAACTACTCCGGGCGGCGAGCGGATTAAACCAGGGCCGTGATATCTCCGATCATGAGCTGGATAGTAAACCTTCGTTTTTCCTGGGCGCGGTGGTAACCCCCGGGGCTGAGCCGGTGGAGCCCCAGGTTATCAAGATGAAAAAGAAAATAGAGGCCGGGGCCAGCTTTTTCCAGACCCAGGCCGTTTACGAACCGGAGAAATTCGAGGATTTCATGAACCGGATACAGGGATTCAACGTACCGGTTATCGCCGGAATCGTCATTCTCAAGGGTGCCGCTATGGCCAGGTTCATGAACGATAACGTAGCCGGCATATCCGTCCCGGAAAGCATTATCGAGGAAATGTCGGAAACCCCGAAGGAAGACCGCAAGAAGCAGGCGGTAGAAATTACGGCGCGGATTATCCGGCAGATAAAGCCTTTATGCCAGGGTGTTCATATCATGCCGCTGGGTTGGGACGAACTGGTACCCGAGGTTATTAAAGCCGCGGAACTATAAAAAGAAACCCTTGAAAGAGTCCATGCACCAGGTGATATAATTCATCTGAGATGGCTGTGACCCTCGTTGAGAAATATAACCCCGCCTGGCCGCAATGGTTCGATAAGATCAAGGCGTTCCTGGGGGATAAAGTATCCCGGATATGTATCCGCATCGAGCACGTTGGCAGTACCTCCATCCCCGGCATGATTGCCAAACCGATAATAGACATTGTCCTGGTTATCGAGCCGGAACGCTGGGAAGATATCAAATCCCTCTTGGAAGAACGGGGTTACTACCACCAGGGTGACAAGGGCATACCGGAAAGAGAATCCTTCGACTTCGTTGACCCAGCGATGAAAAAATCTTTCCTGGCCCACAATCTTTACGTCTGCCCGAAACACAGCGATTCCCTGAAAAGGCAAACCGCCTTTCGTGATTATCTCATAAAGCACCCGACCGACGCCGAACTTTTGAGCGCGTTGAAGTGGTCTCTGGCGGAGAAATTCGATAACGACAAATACCCCTACATGGACGGCAAAGACGCCCTGTGCAAGGAGATAACCGGGAAAGCCCTGGAGTACTTTAAGGAAGAAAGCTAAAGCTTACGACGTCGCTTGATCTTTTCCAGCACCGAGAGTCGTGCCATAGCACGGCGTAGTGAGGCTTCCACCCGGGCGGCATCAAGTTCGGATACCTGGCCCCTCTCTTCGAGTCGTTTTTCCGCCCGCTCCTTGGCGGCCTGAGCGCGCTCTTCGTCAATCTCCTCCGCCCGTTCGGCGCTGTCCGCCAGGATAATCACGCGGTCCGGTCTTACTTCGAGAAAGCCTCCCGAAATAGCCATGATATCTTCCTCGGTGCCCCGGCGCGCCAGGATTTCACCCGACTGCAAAATCGTCATCAGCGGGGCGTGGTGGGGCAGGATACCCAGTTGACCTTCCACACCGGGGGCAAGGACGATATCCACGTCCTCGGTATAAACGACGCGTTCGGCAGTGACTATCTCCAGCTTGATGCTAGCCATCGGCCTCCACTCCTAACGCTCTGGCGGCTTCGGGCACTTCTTCGATACCGCCGACCATGTAGAATGCCTGCTCCGGCAGGTCATCGTACCTGCCTTCCAGAATCTCCTTAAACCCGCGCACCGTATCTTCAATCTTCACGTATTTTCCGGGACGCCCGGTGAAGACCTCGGTGACGAACATCGGCTGGGAGAGGAATCGCTGGATACGGCGTGCCCGGGCCACAGAGGTCTTATCCTCTTCGCTGAGTTCCTCGATGCCCAGGATGGCGATGATATCCTGAAGGTCTTTATACCTCTGAAGTATCCGCTGGACCTCGCGGGCAATTTCGTAGTGCTCCTGTCCGACCACGTTGGGGTCCAATATACGCGAGGTAGATGTCAGCGGGTCAACCGCCGGGTAAAGCCCCTGTTCGGCGATCGACCTTTCCAGCGCCACCACGGCATCAAGGTGACCGAAGGTCGTGACCACGCCGGGGTCGGTATAGTCGTCGGCGGGAACATAGATAGCCTGGAAAGAAGTAATGGAACCCTTCTTAATGGAGGCGATCCGCTCCTGCAATTCGCCCATCTCGGTAGCCAGCGTAGGCTGATAACCCACCGCCGAAGGCATGCGGCCCAGCAGCGCCGATACTTCCATTCCGGCCAGGGTATAGCGGTAGATGT
>JASFHJ010000059.1:0-7588 GCA_050123255.1 Dehalococcoidia bacterium | reverse complement strand
AACCGGGTTACGGGACATATTTGCCATGCGCACTCCTATATCAATATTCAACGGGGTCAGCATTTCGATAGCTTCAAAAATTTTCTCCGGCTGCCTATACATATCCGTAAAGATTCCTCTGGTACCGCGTAGGGTATCCGCCAGTATATCGAACGGGGCATGGGACTGCCCCCCCATCATCGAAGGATAGCCTGCCTCCAGACCTTCCCTGGAGAACTCCATAAAAGGTTTATTCCAGTTTTCTTCCTCGATGCCGTAATCTATTATCGCCTGGTAGGCAGCGCGTACATCCGGCCTGATTGCGGGAAACACGAACCGGTTGGCCATCCCCAGCATATCGGAAAGCGGTGAAAAACTGGCGAACGGCTTAAGTGCTCCCAGCTGGCGCGGTAAATAATAACGGAAACACCAGTCTCCGGGGTCTTTAATGAGCAAATCGTACTCATCGGCCTTCATGTACTCCCCTTCAACAAAGTTGGGGAGGGCGGCGTCATCCGGCAAGCCGTGGCCCGGCCAGCGCATTGACCGGCTGTCAAGAACCTCCGACGCTCTGGCGGACATAGCGCCCCCGCCGGAAAAAGTATCACTCTCGGGAAAATCTTTAAACCATTTTCGGGCAGCGGCCACCGCCTTTTGATTATCATGCATTGCTTCCTTAAGCGTTATACCGGAATAATAAAGCGGGAAAGACGGCAATAATAACGGCACCCGGTCCGGCTGCTCACAGCTGATTGCTTTAATCAACCTGGTGACCCTTTTTTTATAATCGGTTTCAGCTTGTTTGCTGGAAAACTTTACGTTTTCCGGGGATAACCAAATCCTGAACCTTTCAGCGCGCTTCTCATCGGCCGATAATTTATTAAATTCATTGTTCATTTCTACAGTAACCCCCGACTTTTTACTTAAGCGAATATATTAGCACACTGATGCAATAGATACAAATTATTTGCCCCTGTTTCATATCGCAGTCATTAAAATGGTCATCTTTTCTCTTTTTTTATACGGTATCTTTTACTTTATGAGTGGTATTCTGAATACGGGACGTATTTGATTTGACTTATACCAAAAAAAGGTATACAATTACGCACCAAATAGAATATTTCCGGTTGAAAAAGACTATATGCTACTTTAAGAAGTTAAATTTTCCCGGCCATCATAACTTCGTTGAAAGCAGGCCCGGAAGTATTGTTCAGGAAGTAGTAAAGGCTTTCAATCACTAGGGGGTGAAATATGACCTGATAAACGGATAATAGCCGGTTAGCTAGAGTCCATAAAGGAGGTATAGTAAGCCAATGAAAAAACTACTATTCTTGTCTTTTATACTCGTCTTAACCGCTATGTTGATTCTCGGTAGTTGCGGTGAAGAAGAAACGACTACTACTACTACCACAACCACTTCCCAACCTACCACTGAAACGACCACAGAACCGACCCAGACCACTCCGCCTGCCGATACTCCTGTATCTGGTGGTACGCTGAGAATCGTAGGAGGTTCTATTCCTAAAAACCTCGGTTACGGGCCGGAAAAAGCACCCTCTGATTCCTTCTTGATGCTGCCTGTATTGGAGCACCTCTGTGAATGGGGATCCACTGGTGGAGAGCTGGTCCCCGTTCTGGCATCATCCTGGGAATCTGACCAGGAAGCTTTAACCATCACTTTCCACCTGCGCGACGATGTGAGTTTCCATGATGGTACGCCACTTAATGCCGAAGCTCTCCGCTGGAACTTCCAGTTCAATATTGATAACCGGAGCGGTACCGGCACCAATCTCATCGAATCGCTGGAAGTCACCGGCGAATATACCCTCGTTTTACATATGACCTCATTTGACTGGCAAACGGTTCAAAACTTTGGCTTAACGCAACCCATTTCCCCCGAATCTTATCTGACAGCCGGCGGTACGATTCCTTCCGGCAGCGATGAAGAAGCGAGCAAGGATTGGGCCCGTGCCAATGTGGTCGGTACCGGTGCATTTACCGTTGAGGAATGGGTAAGGGACGACCATATCACTTTCGTCAAGAATCCCAACTACTGGCGAGAGGGCATGCCTTACCTTGATAAAATCATCATGACGGCTATTGCCGACACGACGGTTGCCTCCGCGGCACTACAGGCCGGCGAACACGATATGTGGATGGGCGGTTCCGTGAATGAAATCCTCATTCTTCAAGAAATGGATTTTGAGTTCGTCCAGGGCCCCGGTTATTTCAACGTAATACTTTTCAGCGACGTTGATCCGGATAGCGTACTTTATGATATTCAAGTCCGCGAGGCCATCGAATATGCTATCAACCGCCCGGTATTGGCGCAGACGATAGGTCAGGGCCTTTTTGAGTCACTCCATCAGATGGCTTCCTCAACCTGGCCCGGCTACGTTCCGGGATATGACCCGCGACCGTACAACCCCGACAAAGCTAAGGAGCTCCTGGAGGAAGCCGGATTACCTAACGGCTTCACGATTAAGATTCTGGGGGCTGCCGGTGGAAGTACCAACGATATCATGTCTCTACTCACCTATGATCTGGGGCTCGTGGGTATTACGGTCGAGCCGGATATTGCCGATCTGGGCCGTTATTTCGGAGCGCTATTCGGTGGTGACCAGGGTGGCTGGGACGGCTTGTGTTTTACCGCCTCCGGCATCAACCCGGATGCTTCGGATCTGTTCGTTCATTATGGCCCGAACCCGATGACATTCGCCACACCCAATATCTGGAAATCTCAGGCTTTTATCGACCTTTGTGATGAAGCTATCGACCCCAAATACGACTCGGCGGCTGAAGCCATGCCCGTTATCCAGGATGCTATTAGACAGGCTGGCGAAGACTGCCTCTTCATCCCGATCTATAGAAGCTACGAGGCTTCCGTCATCTGGCCTTATGTCCATACAGAATATCCCAAGATCCACGGCATTATCTGGCATCCCGAAGAAGATTGGATGGAGCCTCACTAAGCAACAAATATCATACCGGCCGGATGGTTGACGGAAGGCAAGCCGCCTGACAGCCGTCCGGCCGGAACAAATCCATTATCTACCACGATATAACATGGTATGGTCAGTTGCGTGATAAACCGGACAAATCTGTAACCGAGGTAAAGAATCGTGACGACGTATATTATACGCAGGTTATTGATGGCACTGCTGGTGCTCGTCATTGTAACCATTATCGTATTCTTCATAATGCGGTTGCTCCCCGGAGACCCCCTGATTATTTATATGGGACAGGCTGCCCAGCAGCAGGCTATTCAGGAAGGGCAGATTGAGGCACTCCGGATACAATTCGGCCTGGACAAACCCCTGGTTGTTCAATACTTCAGATGGATCGGCGGTATTTTCCAGGGTGATTTCGGTACCTCTATCAACTACCACGAAGATGTAGGTCATTTACTGGCGGAAAGAGTGCCGGTAACCTTACATATCGGAGTAGTGTCTCTCATTTTCGGCTCGATAATCGGTATCGTCATCGGCCTGTGGGCCGGGGTTAAAAGAGGTAAATGGCCGGACAGAATTATCACCCCTCTCACCTATGTCGGTATCTCCGTACCTATTTTCTGGCTGGGTATCCTGATGATATATTTATTCGGACTAAAATTACAGTGGCTACCTACCTCAAGATACACCTCACCATTTGAAGATTTCTGGTTAAATACCCGCCAGATTATTATGCCGGTTATCTGCATGTCATTATTCAGTATTGCCGCCAATGCCCGGCAGATGCGTTCCAGCATCCTCGAGACCATCGGTCAGGATTATATCCGGACAGCCTGGTCCAAAGGTTTACCCGAGCGTATCGTCATCTTCAGGCATGCGATGAAAAACAGCCTTATACCGGTAATTACTTTAATCGGCATGGGTGTTGGCGCCATTCTGGCGGGTTCGGTACTTGTTGAAACGGTATTTTCCATTGCGGGTATAGGACGTTTGATGGTAACCAGCATCTTCGGTCAGGACTATACCGTGGTTCAAGCCATTACTCTCTTGATGTCCGTTTCCATTCTGTTGATGAATTTGCTAGTAGACCTATCCTACGGCTGGTTTGACCCCAGGATAAGGTACGGATAGAGGAGATTATGGCAGAGAATATAGCGCAAGTCGAAACGGGTTTTTCTGAAAACAAAGGCCGCGTCAGTGAATGGAAACGGTTCCGCCGGGTGTTCTTCGCCCGCATCGCGGTAATCGTGAGTCTGGCTATTCTCATACTGCTTTTCCTGGTTGCCATTTTTGCCCCGTTACTGGCACCTTATGACCCGTATTTACCGGACCATACCGCCAGCCTTGCCCAGCCCAGCGCCGATCACTGGCTCGGTACTGACAAGCTGGGACGGGATACCCTCAGCCGACTCATCTATGGTTCCCGGACGGCGCTGGAGGTAGGATTTATCACGGTCATCGTAGGCTCAATAATCGGGATAATCCTGGGTATGGTGGCCGGGTTTACCCAGGGTTTTTGGAGTGCGGTGATCATGCGTATTATGGACGCCATGATGTGTTTCCCCATGTTAATCTTCGCTCTGGTTCTCGCTGCCCTGCTGGGCAACGGCATCCAGAACGTAATAATCGCTCTAAGTATAGCTTCGATACCGATTTACGCACGCGTAGTTAACGGTCTGACGATGAGTCTTAAGCAGAACGACTATATACTATCACAGAAGTCCATGGGGTCGGGCTCCTGGCGCACCATGATGTCGCATATTCTACCCAATGCTTTTCCTCCCTTGATTGTTATTGTAACGATGCAACTTGGCGGTCTTATCCTGGCGGAAGCCGGCCTGAGCTTCCTTGGCATCGGCATCAAGCCTCCCGGCGCGGCCTGGGGCGCGATGGTCAACGAAGGCTACCCGTACCTGAGAAATGCCCCGATGCTTTCGTTCGCGCCCGGTTTAGCCATCATGCTGGTGGTTTTTGCCTTTAATATTGTTGGTGATGGATTGAGAGATGCTCTGGATCCAAAGCTCAGGGGAATGATTTAGTCTGGTACATCACCCCCCGTTGCTTCTATATTAATATAATCTGGAATTGCACCATATCCTTCTAGACGTTGAGCATGCGGTAGTAAATGCAGGAAAATTGCGTTACCGGATTAAATGAAGGTAGAATCAACTAGTACATGTCTTCAGATTATTCGATAGATCTATCTCAGACGTCTGGTAATTACCGGTGGTTGATACTCGGATTAACCACCATAACCGGAACATTCGTGGCAGCCATGCCTTTTTCCTGCATGCCCGTTCTATTCCAGGAAATTTCAGAAGAACTTAACCTCAGCCTGGTAGAGATAGGAACCGTCTGGGGACTCGCCAGCCTGGCAGGTATATTTGTAAGTCTCATTGCCGGCCTGATAAGCGATAAATTCGGCATAAAACTCGTTGTAAGCGTTTCCTGTTTACTGGTGGGGATTACCGGAGCCCTGCGCGGTCTGGCCGATAGCTATTTTATCCTAGCGTTAACCGTATTTCTTAACGGGGTCGTCCGGCTCATAATACCGGTTGCCCTGACCAAAACGGTAGGTATCTGGTTCCGTGGTAAAAACCTCGGTCTGGCCATGGGTATATCCGCCATGGGTATGGGGCTGGGACTGATGCTGGGTCCCATGATAAGCGCTACCGTATTATCGCCGTATCTGGACGGCTGGCGGAACGTGATGTATTTCTACGGAGCCATTTCCGCCGGTGTGGGATTATTATGGGTGTTTTTCGGCAGAGAGCGGGAACAGACGACATCAACCGCCACCGCTTCGAGAACCGAGCCCTTTTTCAAGACGGTATCAAAACTGTTCCGGCTTAAAGGACTGTGGCTGCTAGGTCTTAATTTATTGTTTCGCATCAGCGGGATGATGGGCTTGACGGGCTACCTGCCCCTGTACCTGCGGGAAGAACTGGGATGGGAAATAGCCGCTTCCGACGGTACCCTGGCCGCTTTCTACGGAGTCAGCACGTTGTGCGTTGTTCCTCTGTCTTATATATCCGATAGGATAGGCTCCCGTAAAATAATCCTCTATACCGGTGCGTTTTTTGCGGTATTTTGTATCGGTCTTCTTCCGCTGGTAGATGGTGTAATGATATGGGTACTTATGATAATCTGCGGCGCTTTTATGGATGGATTTATGTCACTAACCGTGACCACCCTGCTGGAAACCGAAGGAGTGGGGCCGGTTTATTCGGGAACGGCGCTGGGGGCTCTTTTCACCATCGGGCACGTTGGCAGCGTAGCTTCACCTCCGCTGGGTAACAGCCTGGCAAGCATCAGCGGAGGAGCGCCTTTCTTTTTCTGGGCGGCACTTTCCCTGATTGGCTTTATCCCGCTTTATCTCGTTAAAGAAACAGGCTGGAAGGCAGTAAAAAAGACCGGTTAATGAACAGTAGATTTTTCTGTTATAATAGTGTGCGGAAGTTCAGGGTATGATACCAAGTTTAAAACGTAAAATTATTGCTACAGGCTTTTCAGCCTTAAAATATTCTGGTAATATATCAGTTAGTCGGTGACTAAACAAAATTTATTGGAGGATAAACATGGCAAATGGTTTCATGGGAAAGATACTGTGGGTGAATCTTTCCAAGGGTGAGTTAAAGGAAGAGCCGCTTGACGAGAAAACGGGACGCGATTTCCTGGGCGGTTACGGCCTGGGAGCGCGTATACTGTTCAGTCGGCAGAAAGCCGGGGTCGACCCGCTGGGTCCCGACGCCATACTCGGGATTACCACGGGAGTACTCACCGGCACCGATGCCCTGGGTGGTTCCCGCTACGTCATGGTAGGCAAATCACCACTCACCGGCGGCTGGGGAGACGCCAACTCCGGCGGCAATGTCGGCCCCTTCCTGAAATTCGCGGGATACGACGCGGTTTTCTTTACCGGTATTTCTCCGAAACCCGTATACCTCTACATCAACAACGGCAAAGCCGAATTAAAGGACGCCGACGGCATCTGGGGTAAAGACACCTTCGAAGTACAGGACATTCTGAGAGAAGAATACGGCAAAGACCTGGAAGTAGCCTGTATAGGACCCTCGGGAGAAAAGCTTGCCTTAGTAGCGGCGGTCATGAACAACAAAGGCAGGGCTGCCGGTCGTTCCGGGCTGGGCGCGGTAATGGGCTCCAAAAAACTCAAGGCAATCGCCGTAAAAGGTAACATGAAAGTCCCCGTAGCCGACCCCGAAAAATCAGCTGAGATGAGGAAAAAACACCTGAACAACATGGGTCCCAACGTTAAATTCATGAGGGAATTCGGCACGCCGTTCCTCTTCAACATGTGCTGCGAAGTGGACGATGCGCCTTCCAAGAACTGGGCGGGAGCCGTGGTCGTCGACTTCAAAGCCTACCCTGACATCGGCGCCGAAAACGTCAAGAAACACCAGGTAAGGAATTACGCCTGCTGGCATTGCCCCATCGGTTGCGGCGGCATCATGAAAGGCAGTACCGGCGAGTACAAATACGAAGACGGCGCTCACAAACCGGAATACGAAACTCTGGCGATGTTCGGCAGCAACTGTTTGAACAATAATCTCGAATCTATCATCAAAGCCAACGATATCTGCAATCGCAATGGACTGGATACCATATCCGCCGGCGCCTCTATCGCTTTTGCGATTGAA
>JASFHJ010000058.1:0-7595 GCA_050123255.1 Dehalococcoidia bacterium | reverse complement strand
GATGGTATCCACCGTCGTTAGCGGGATTACCGCCTGGTTCTCGACGTCGCAGAAAAGCGATATCTTACTGGTGATATCTTCGGATATGGGGTAGTCGGCCCGGCATATTATCACGTCCGGCTGGATACCGATACGGCGCAGCTCGTTAACGCTGTGCTGGGTCGGTTTGGTCTTCAGCTCCTTGGTCGAGTTCAGGTAAGGGAGAAAAGTGACGTGGATATAGAGCACGTTGTTCCTGCCAACCTCGTTTCTCATCTGCCGGATGGCTTCCAGGAAGGGCTGTCCTTCGATGTCGCCGACGGTTCCCCCCACCTCGATGAGGATGACGTCGGCGCCGGAGCTTTCGGCGAGTTTCTTGAACCTGTCCTTGATTTCATTAACCAGGTGGGGAACGATTTGTATCGTCCCTCCCAGGAAGTCGCCGCGTCTTTCCTTGGTGATAATCGTGCTGTAGATTTGCCCGGAGGTGATATTGGAATCGGCGGTGAACTCGGCGTCGATGAACCGCTCGTAATTACCCAGGTCGAGGTCGGTCTCGGCGCCGTCCCTGGTAACGAATACCTCGCCGTGCTGGTAGGGCGACATCGTGCCCGGGTCCACGTTGAGATACGGGTCCAGCTTCTGTACCGAAACGGGTATCTGGCGGCTTTTCAGAATGGTGCCGATTGAAGCGACGGCTATCCCCTTGCCTACGGAACTAACCACGCCTCCGGTCACAAAGATGTATTTTGGCATATATATGAACCAGCTCTATATAATCTGGAATATTTCCAGATATAATAAAGGAAATAAACCTGGTAATTGGTCCGGAATTCTGTCACGAGTGCCTCGGGTTTATGCTATCTGCACTATCACTTTGGAATAAGAAATGAGCTAACGTGGTGGTTTCTTTTTATTATAGAAACGAGAGGTTCATTTGTCAAGTTAGTTGTGGGCAGTCTGTTCTGAAATATCGAAGAAAACAGTTTTGGTTAGGTGGAGAAAGCAATCTATCTTACGCTAGTTGGATACCCTTCGTGTTCTGGGTCATACCAAATCAAGTAGAATTGCGCAATGTCTTTGTATCCCCAAATTCTAGGTTTACACGCTAAGCAAATCTGGTATAACTCAGGTAAATAATCTAACTCCCGTTCCTTCAATCTGTACTTTAATTCTCTTGGTAGTCTGTCGTATTTCCAAGAATGATTATGCCGACTTTTTTGTCTTACTTCTTGCCAAGTTAGTCCTTCATATGATTGAAGTTCTTTAATAACATCCCTAAGAAGGACAGTTGAATCACAATTACACCATCCCAATTTCTGATAGTCATAATCAGTATATTTATCAGCTACACGCCAAGAAAAATTAGCATTTGCATCAGAAGGTGGGTAATCTCTGAATTTAGGCTGTTTGGCTATTGGTGGATCACTCGCATAACGAGCTTTCTTCTTTTTGGCCTTCTTATCATAACGAGGCATAATATTCTTCTAAAGAAGATAAAGATATTTCCTTTTCACAATTGTGACCTATAGGGATACCTTCACGAGCCTCGTTCCAAGGGTTTTCCATATGTGTAAGATCACTTAACCATTGCGCAGACTTATCTCCATATACATCTAGAACAGCATTGATTGTCTCTATTTCATCTGGCGCTAAGTTGCTTATATCTCCCATTTTTAAACTAGATATTTGATACTGACCTCTATGGGATTCATACAATTCTCGTACAACTGGGCCACTTGCCCAAGCCTGTATCTTCTCGTTGAACATTGGTTTCTCATCCCAAACAACAGACCAAGCTTGGCAATAATATACAAGCTTCTGTAATTTCATGGTAGTCATTGAACCTTGTCTTTGAAGTATATACTTAGCCACATCAAAAACAGTTGCCATGTCTACCCCCTTAATCCTTTGAATAAATTCTATCACTAATAATATATTTGTCAACAACAATATGTCATTCGATAATCATAGTACGTATGTTCTATATATAATTATACAATACTATCTCGTTTTTACAATAGGCAATGTCCACTATTTATCCTCGTAAGCCATAATAGAACAAGACCTAGCTATCGCCATATTACGGCGTTCCTACGGAAGAACTGTCTCATATTGTTTTTCCCCCATACCCCAAATTGACACCCTCGCAGCCCCGGTTGTAGACTATTTACAGCCCCTACACCCTCCTTGAGGAGACTTTTTATATGGAATATTTGAGCCGGACCGACCCCGAACTTAACCGGATTATAGAAGCTGATATGGAACGCCAGCGCCGCACCATCAACCTCATCGCCTCGGAAAACTATGTCAGCCGGGCTGTCCTGGAAGCCCAGGGTTCCTATCTTACCTATAAGTATGCCGAAGGCTATCCCGGCCACCGCTATTACGGCGGCTGTGAAAACGTCGACGAGATAGAGAACCTGGCTATTCAGCGTGCTAAAGAGCTGTTTCACGCCGAGCACGCCAATGTTCAGCCGCACAGCGGGTCGCAGGCGAATATGGCGGTCTATCTGGCCCTATTGAACTACGGTGATACCGTCATGGCGATGGAACTGGCCGACGGCGGGCACCTCACCCACGGCTCGCCGATTAATTTCTCCGGCAGGTCTTATAAATTTATACCTTACGGTGTAAACCGCGAGACGGAACGCATCGACTATCCGGTGCTGGAAAAGCTGGCCAAAGAGCATAAGCCAAAGCTGATCATCGCCGGGGCCACGGCATATCCCCGGGTGATTGATTTCGAGCGCTTCCGCCATATCGCCGACTCCGTTAACGCTAAATTGATGGTTGATATGGCGCATATTGCCGGTATGGTGGCGGCAGGTGTTCATCCTACGCCGGTGTATTACGCGGATGTGGTCACTTCCACCGCCCATAAATCGTTGCGCGGCACCAGCGGCGGCTTCATTCTCTGCCGTGGTGAGTTAGCCGATGTTATCGATACGGCGGTTTTCCCGCGTATGCAGGGTAAACCTCTGATGCATATCCTCGCGGCCAAGGCGGTGACGTTCCACGAAGCCATGAAACCGGAATTCGCCGATTACCAGCGGAAAGTTATTGAAAATGCCTTCACCCTGTCGGTGGAGTTGCAGAGACTCGGACTCCGTCTCGTCTCCGGCGGCACGGATAATCACCTCATTTTGGTAGACCTTACCGATAAAGAAATAACCGGCGCTCGGGCAAGACTTGTCCTGGAGTCCGCCGGAATCGTTACCAATAAGAACTCTATCCCCTTTGATACTCGTCCTCCGGCTATCACCAGCGGTATCCGGCTGGGAACCCCTGCCGTAACCACGCGCGGTTTCAGCAAGGAGGAAATGAAGCAAATTGCCGGTCTTATAGTAAGAGTCCTGGAAAATCCCGACGATGAGACGATTATAAGCGAGGTCAGGGAGGAAATCGCCTGCATGTGTACTGCCTTCCCGGTGCCGGGAATCGATGATCGCTAATACATCAGGCAGGTGAAGAAAATGAAAGACACTAACGGCAATATCCTGAACTTAATCGGCAACACTCCCGCGGTAGAACTGGCGAACCTCAACGGCAATTCCGGGGTCAGGATTATCGCCAAGATTGAGGGTACCAACCCGGGCGGTTCGGTGAAAGACCGCCCGGCTTACTACATGATAAATGAGGCGGAAAAATCCGGGGCACTTACCGGAGACAAGACTATCATCGAACCTACCTCCGGCAATATGGGGATTGCCATGGCGATGATTGGCGCCGCCAAGGGATACAGCGTTACTCTCTTTATGCCCGAATGCGTCAGCACGGAAAGACAGCTGGTTCTCCGGGCTTACGGGGCCGATGCCGTACTCACTCCGGCCAGCGCCGGTGTCGATGGAGCTATCGAGCGGGCGCACCGGACGCTGAAATCAGACCCGGAAAAATATTATATGCCGAATCAATTTGAAAATGACGCCAATTCACTGGCCCATTACGAGACCACCGGGCCCGAGATTCTTCAGCAGACCGACGGCGAAGTTGATGTTTTCGTTGCCGGTATGGGAACGACGGGTACCCTGATGGGGGTCGGGCGGTATCTCAGGGAAAAGAAGCCCGATGTCAAAATAATCGGCGTCGAGCCCACGGTGGGGCACACCATCCAGGGACTGAAAAACATGGTGGAAAGTAACAAACCCGGGATATATTACCCCGAAGTCCTCGACGATAAGATAACCGTAGAGGACGGTGAAGCCTTCGAGATGTCCCGGTTGCTTGCCCTGAAAGAAGGACTCCTCGTCGGTATGTCCAGCGGCGCCGCCGTTACCGGGGCTTTTCGGATAGCCAGAGATATGAAACGGGGTACCATCGCCGTCATTCTCCCCGACCGCGGCGACCGTTACCTCAGCACCACCCTTTTCCGGTCCTACTGCGCCAAGTGTCCGCCCTAGACGGACCATCTAATATTCCCTAATAGTAGTAAGTTGCGCTCAAGGTAGCGGTGACGAGCCCCGAGACTTCCGTATTCCCGAATCTTATGGAATAACTCTGTCCTCCCACTACCGGAACGCTGATTGCTCCGCTCGTCCCGAAAGCATAATCAACTGAGGCTGCGGTGGTGTTGTTGGTTAGCTTTATATAACCGGTTGTCGAGGAACTTACGCCGGTGATGTTGATATACCCGTTATATGTGGGTACGTAAGTATGAAGCAGCGTTAATGTGCCGAAGCTCTGGCTGATACTCTGGGAAGTGAATAGAGTCACGGAGGTAGTACCCGGACCCGTGGACGGGTAAAATACCGCGCTCAAGGTGGCGGTGATTGTTCCGGAGACCTCCGTGTTCCCGAAAATTATGGAATAACTCCGTCCGCCCGTTACCAGAGCGGTAATGGTGTTACTGGTCCCGAAAGCATAATCGTTAAAACTGGCTGTCGTGTTATTGTATACCCTGATATATCCCGTCGTCGAACTGCTGATACCGCTGACATTGACGTAACCGTTCTGGGTGGGAACAAACGAATAAAGCAAGGTTTGGGTACCGAAAGACTGGCTGACGGACTTGGATGTGAATAACGTTACCGGGCTGCCGGTTCCTGTCTTTAGTGCGTTTACCTGGATTATCAGCGAATCTACCGCGCTCTCCAAAGTGGTTATTGCATTCTGTAATGAAGTGGTTATGTTACTCAGTGAGGTCAGCTGGGAGTTAACCGAGGATAGTTGCGTTTGCATCGATGCTAATGCCCCGCTGTCCGAAGATATTTCCGACTGTAAACTGGAAATCTGGAACGAAGCGCTGTTTATCTGGCTCTTCAGTTCGGTTATTGCATCGGATGTTGATAATAAGCCGTTTTGCAGCGAAGCGATATCTGTGGTTTCCTTGTCACCCAGGGCGGAAAGCTGTGAGTCCGTTTCATCAACCTTGTCGGCTAACGAATCTACTTCCCCTCGTGCTGTTGATAACTGGGATTGCAGCGCCACCAGCTGATCATGCAGCGTATTTATGGTGTTTTCATCAGAGACGGTTTTAACAAAAGTCAAAATACTCAACACGACGATAGCGATTACAGCCACCGCCGCGATTGCCCCGATAATCAGTTGGTTTCGTCCATAGGTGCCCCCTTGTTCTTCTGTGCTCATGGTTTGTTCCTCCCCGTAGAAATATTTCTACATTATATAACGGATAAAACCTCTCCTCGTTATATCAGTATGTCTGTTTTTTTTCGATTATACGTATTTAATTAATTTTACATCATTAATATTATAAAAGATAATTGCTAACAAACTGTGAAGCTTTCATGAATCGTATTATACGGTCATTAATACCACAGGTTTCTCTGATAAAAAAGACACCAGTAGCCGCTTTGTTACCACGCATCGGTGCCCCTGAGACTATCACCGGAAGGCCTCACATTGTTTGTAGAAAAACTCGGTTATTTATACGAGCAAGTCAATTATACGCTTTTGTGTTTTTTTGTCAAATTGATTTTTGGTTGTTTTAGTTTTACCTCTGCATAGTACTGGATTTTGGATGGGTAAAAAGGGATGAGTCAGATACAAAATCGTGCTATAATAAGACTGCGGAAAGCAAACCTGGAAAAAGGAGACGACCGATGGAAGAATTGAGGGTATTTACCGGTAATGCCCACCCGGATTTAGCGCGTGAAATCAGCGATTATCTGGGGATATCTTTGGGAAACTGCGAAGTTTTTCAGTTCAGTAACGAAAACACCTTTGTTCGTATTCTGGAAAATGTTCGGGAAAGGGATGCTTTCATCGTTCAACCTATCTGCCCGCCGGTAAACAGCAACCTTATGGAACTCCTGATTATGATAGATGCCATGAAACGGGCCTCTGCCAGCCGGATTACCGCGGTCATTCCGTATTATGCTTACGGTCGCAGCGACAGGAAAGACCAGCCCCGCGTGCCGATCACAGCGCGGTTGGTGGCAGACCTGCTTACCATTTCGGGTGCTAACCGGGTACTCACTGTGGATTTACATGCCGCCCAGATCCAGGGTTTCTTCAACATCCCGGTCGATGAACTTACCGCGGTTTATCTTATCGGTGATTATTTCTGTAATGCGGATTATGGCGATGTTGTCGTGGTCGCGGCTGATATCGGTGCCACCAAGCGTGCCCGGGACGTAGCCGCCAAGCTCGATGCCCCCCTCGCTATTATGGAAAAAAGACGACTCGGTAACGATGACCGGACGCAGACCTTGAATGTCATCGGTGATGTTGACGATAAGGTGGCTATTATCGTTGATGATGAAATTGATACCGCCGGTTCTATAATGGGAGTAACCGGTACCCTTATAGAGCGAGGAGCGAAAAAGGTATATGCCTGTTGTACCCACCCCATTTTTTCTAATCCGGCGGTAGACAGAATTGCCAATAGTAAACTGGAAGAAGTTGTCGTTACCAACACCGTCCCCGTGAAGAATGGTAAACTGGCGGATAAGGTTACGGTGCTTTCCATCGCGCCGCTTCTCGGTGAAGCTATAAAACGTATCCATACCGGCCAGTCGGTAGGAGCGATGTTTGAAGAGTAAAGATAAACTGGTGGAAATATACAAAGCCCCCAATGAAATGGAAGCAAAAGTTATTAAAAGCCTGCTGGAAAGCTATGATATACCCTGCTTCCTGAAGTCGAATGCCGCGCCCTCGGTCCACCTGTTCACCGTCGACGGCATGGGTGAAGTAAAGGTCATGGTGCTGGAATCCATGGCTGAGGAAGCTAAATCGTTAATCAAGAGTGAAAACAATGTTTAAGTTTCTAGGTGGACTTATCGATTCCAATGAAAAAGAGTTGAAACGACTCCAGCCCTATGTGGACAGGACCAACGAGCTTGAGGCCGAATACGAAAAGCTCGGCGATGATGCCCTGCGTGCTAAAACGGACGAGTTCAAAGCGAGATTACAGGACGGCGCTTTGCTGGACGATATTCTCCCCGAGGCCTTCGCCGCCGTGCGGGAGGCCGCAAAAAGAAAGATAGGGCAGCGTGCCTTCGATACGCAGTTACTCGGAGCAATTACCCTGCACCAGGGCAAGATAGCCGAGATGAAGACCGGTGAAGGGAAAACGCTGGCGGCTACGTTCCCCCTCTATCTCAACTCGCTTACCGGTAAAGGTGTGCACCTCGTCACCGTTAACGATTACCTGGCGC
>JASFHJ010000057.1:0-7603 GCA_050123255.1 Dehalococcoidia bacterium | reverse complement strand
TTATTATTGCCACCTCCAGCTAAATTAGCAGCCTGTTCTTGCACATTTCCCGCTTTTGTTATATTGTGCGTACTGATTTTCAGGACCGACTTTCTTTTTATTACGATCGTTTTATAAGAGTAAGCTATATCATAAATTTTCATTAAATCTTCATAATAAAAAAAGGGGAGAACCTGCGACCAATCGGTTATGAGTTCGAATACCTCTACAATAAAACTCGTCCAACAAAAAGACGGAACGCCAGGATAAGGGAACTGATAGTCCGGACAGGGAGACGGGGGAGACCCTGTCTACACCTGAAACAATTCTGTGTTTTGTTAACTTTCGTGTATTACTTGACATTTCTCACCTATTAGATTAGACTAATTTACCCGAAATGGACGGATAATTATGCTATATTATCCGATAAAGGGAAAAATGTTAGAACACTATAGCAACTAAATATACCTAGTGAAAGGAGGTAAGAAAACGTAGCTCTCGAATAAATAATAATATTTTCGATTTTAGTGGAGGTTAATTGGAATGAAAAAGGCATTATATTTAACCTTGTTACTTGTCCTCCTGACTGGATTATTTTTTGCAGGCTGCGGTGAGTCTACTACTACATCTACCACTTCATCGTCGACTACCACTACTTCTTCCACAATGACCTCGACAACACCCACCACCACACCGTCAGCGCAACCTCAATATGGTGGGACCTTTGTATGGGTCCATAACGGCGGTATCACGCAGATTGGCGCAATCGCGGACAACCTGGGTATTGCTGCGCAACGCAATACCTACCCCATGTTTGAAGGATTATTAATGACCGACGAGCAGGATAATATACAGCCGTGGCTCGTAGAATCATGGAACGTTTCTCCCGATGGTAGAAATATATCCTTCTACCTGGAAGAAAACGTTAAATTCCAGGATGGCACCGATTTCGACGCCGCAGCAGTAAAGTATAATCTCGAAGCATGTTTAGAAGCAAATCTCACAGGTACTGCTTTCCTTACCAACGTCACGTCATACGAAATCCCCGAGAAATATAGACTCAAGATAAATCTAGCGGAAGTCGATTCGACGTTTTTATTACGTTTAGCACAGGGTACCCTCGGCCTGATGGCATCTCCTACGGCGCTGCAAACGGAAACAACCCCCGAAACCATAGCAGAGGTGCATTCAGTGGGTACCGGACCCTTCTTGTTCGATAGTTGGGAGAGAGAATCTTATGTGAGATATAAGAAATGGGATGGATATCGCAAGCCAGGAGTACCTTACCTGGATGCCATCGAAATAAGAAATACCGCAGACCTGACCGTGAGTATTATGTCGCTTAGAGCAGGAGAAGTCCATGCTGTTGAGAATGTCGACCCGGTAGATGCCAAACAGCTTGGTAGTGAAGGCTATGTCATTTACCAGCCGAACCTGTATTTCCTTCATAGCATTGTTCCTTCCGGAAACAACCCTGATTCTCCGTTTGCCAAGAAAGAAGTCAGATTGGCTCTTGAATATGCAATTAATAAGAGGGAAATCGCACAAGGTGTCGGCATGGGTTACTACGAAGCCTTGAACCAGCTGGCGACTACCAAAGACCCCTGGTTTAATGCCGACCTGCCCTTCCGTGAGTACGACCCGGATAAGGCCAGAGAGTTACTAGCGTTGGGAGGTTACGAGGGTGGTTTTTCCACAACGCTCGTCACTGACGTAATGGCCCGCAGGGATACGCTAACCGCGATACAGACTTATTTAGACGAGGTAGGCATAAAAACCGAAATGGAAATCCTTGATTTCGGGGCGGCTTTCACGAAACCAAGAGAAGGCTGGGAAGGAATCTACTTTCCCGGCTTCCCGAACGTTGGCACGCTATTGGGCATACAGGGGCGCTGGGGTGACGCAACGACCTATATAAGTATCTACCAGCCGCAAGGATACTGGGAAAAATGGGACGAACTCTTTGCCGAGTTGGATACCGCTAAACGAACCGAGATACTTAAAGAATTACTGAATATTATCTATGATGAAGCTATCGGAATCCCCTATCAGGGTGATGCACCGCTGGTGGCGATGGACACCAAACTTCATGGATTTGCACACCATGCGTTCCATGTTACCAGTTTCTGGGCTCCCGGAGAGGTCTGGCTGGAAGACTAGCGAATAATCGGGAACTTAGTTGAAGAAGAATGTTGGCGGAAACCGAAAAGGGTTACCAATGACGGAAGGTTTCCGCCAACACTGTGAGAAACCGCCGGTATCGTGTATTACGGCGGGTACGTAAGAACCTGAGATGAGAGTTTTAGTAAACCTCTGTTAGTCTACGAGGTTTCGTAATGATAGTTTATATTCTTCGTCGTATATTGTTGGGCGTCATCGTTATCTTTATCGTCACGGTGATGGTCTTTTTGTTTATACGCCTTTTACCCGGCGATCCCCTGACAATTTACCTTAATAAAACCGATATGCAGCAACTTACCGAAGAACAGCTCTATGAGTTGAGGGTGAAATTCGGCCTGGAAAAAACGCTGCCAATGCAATATGTAGATTGGACACGGGGTCTGTTTACGGGTGATTTCGGGCAATCAATTTATTACGATATAGATGTAGGGCTTCTCATACGTGAACGTATACCGGTAACGCTCTACCTGGGAGCCCTGGCTTTCCTTATCTCAGGAGTACTGGGTATTGCCTTCGGGGTTATCTGTGCATTAAAGCGAGGTACCTGGACAGATACAGTCGTTACACTGCTGGCTAATATCGGGGTAACCATGCCTTCATTCTGGGTTGGTATTATCCTTATTTATTTACTATCAGTAAAGGCTGGCTGGCTGCCGGTAAGCGGATACATATCGCCGTTAGTGGATTTCTGGGAAAGCACCCGGCATATCATTATGCCGGTTATTTGCTTAGCTCTGTTTCCCGTTGCTTCCTTGACGCGTTTAACCCGCTCCTCGATGTTGGAAGTGATTCAGCAAGATTATATCCGCACCGCCTGGTCCAAGGGATTAAAGGAGCGGTTGATTGTTAGCCGGCATACGATAAAAAACGCTCTGATACCAGTGATTACGGTGGTCGGAGTACAGGTAGCGTTCATTTTCGGCGGTTCAGTGCTTATAGAATCGGTTTTTAACATTAACGGTATCGGCAGACTGGCTACCCAGGCCGTACAAAACCAGGATTATCTGGTTGTACAGGCCGTCACACTTATTATGGCAATAATGGTGGTAATATCTAATCTTATCGTTGATATTTCCTATGGATGGCTGGACCCCAGGATCAGGTATGATTAGGGAGTATTTTTCATGGCAGAGGATCCACAAGATAACATCGGTTTAACCGATACTAAAGATCGGGAGGAAAAAGCATCTCATTACAGTGAGACGAGACGTATGATATCCGTTTTCGTCGGACGTCCGTTGCCGGTCATCGGATTAGTAATCATCGTATTATTGATACTGGTGGCAATTTTCGCGCCGCTGCTGGCTCCATATCCACCCAATCAAATGGACATTCTAAACAAGCTTGAGCAACCTAATTCCTTACACTGGCTTGGAACAGATTCACTTGGAAGAGATACGTTAAGCCGGATAATATTTGGATCACGTACTTCTCTGATCATCGGGATTTCCGTCATGGCAATATCATCCGTCACGGGGATTGTGCTCGGCTTACTGGCGGCATTTTTCGGCGGTGCCATTTATCATATTATCATGAGATTTATGGACGCCTTAATGGCTTTTCCCATGTTACTCTTAGCATTACTCGTCGCGTCACTGCTGGGAGTAGGGATGCTAAATGTAATCATCGCGCTGGGAATCGGCATGATAGCGGCACCCTGCCGTCTCATGTGCGGTGTAGTAATGTCTTTGAAGCAAAACGACTACGTTCTCTCCGCGCGGGTGATGGGTATGTCAAACCTGCGATTGATGTTCCAGGAAATCCTTCCCAATGCCTTCCCGCCGCTGTTGGTGATGATGACTATTGGTATCGGCGCAGTTATCCTGGCAGAAGCCGGCTTAAGCTTCCTCGGCATCGGTATTACCCCGCCGACTGCCACCTGGGGAGGCATGGTGAATGATGGTTATAAATTCATCATGAACAATCCAGTTTTAGCTATTTCGCCGGGGGTAGCAATTATGCTGGTTGTTTTTGGTTTTAACATGCTAGGCGATGGCTTGAGAGATGCATTAGACCCTAAATTAAGAGGTGTAATATAGTATACTGACCAAAGGCTGTGAAATATTGATGGAACCTTTATTACGCGTTGAAAACCTGAAGACATATTTCCATACTTATCGTGGATTGGTTAAAGCAGTTGACGGAGTCTCTTTCCACATCAATGAGAAAGAAATAATCGGCCTTGTTGGAGAAAGCGGCTGCGGAAAATCGGTAAGTATGCTTTCTATCCTTCAGCTGATATCCAGCCCTCCGGGAGAGATTGCCGGTGGTAGCGTGATATTCGAAGGTCAGGACCTGCTTCAATACAAACCTAAAGGCGACATGATGAGTTCGATTCGCGGGGCTAAAATCGCTATGATTTTCCAGGAGCCAATGACCTCGCTCAATCCAGTACTGACCATCGGCCGGCAGCTGACCGAAAGCGTGGAAATCCATCTCAACATGACGCCGCAAACAGCAAGGCAGAAGGCGATTGAACTCCTGCGATTAGTCGGTATCCCCAATGCCGAGAGCCGTCTTGACGCTTATCCTCATGAGTTCAGCGGCGGTATGCGACAGAGGGTGATGATAGCGATAGCACTTTCATGTAATCCCAAAATATTGATAGCTGATGAACCCACAACAGCCGTCGATGTTACCACCCAGGCACAGTTGCTGGAATTGATGCAAGACATGGTCAACAGGTTCAACACTTCGCTTATAATAGTAACCCATAATCTCGGTGTGGTTGCCCGCTATGCTGAGAGGATTTACGTCATGTATTCCGGACGAATCGTGGAATCGGGTCTTGCCGATGATGTTTTCCTTAATCCCGGGCATCCTTATACCATCGGCCTGCTTAAATCCGTTCCACAGCTTGGCGAAACCCGGCAGGAAAAAAAACTGGTGCCGATTAATGGCCTACCCCCTGACCTGATAAATATGCCCGCCAGCTGTGCCTTTTTGCCCAGATGCAATTTTGCCCTTGATGTATGCCGGCAAAAACCCTGGCCTCCCCTGGAGTCAGTAGCAGAGAAACATTATGTGGCCTGTTATAGAAAAATAACGGAGACGTCATGAATCAAGAAGATTCAACGAATGTCGTGGAATTAAAAAATCTCAAGATGTATTTTCCAATTACCAGCGGATTGCTTCGCCGTAAAGTCGGCGAGATAAAAGCCGTCGATGATATCAGTTTTACCATTAAAAAAAACGAGACGCTTGGCCTGGTGGGTGAAAGCGGCTGTGGAAAAACAACAACCGGGCGATGCATCCTGCGTTTATATAAACCAACCGCCGGGAATATATTGTTCAACGACGTGGATATTTCCAATCTGAAAGAAGACCAGCTGCGTCCAATTCGCTCCCGTATGGGAGCCATTTTCCAGGACCCCTACGGCTCACTTAATCCCAGGCAAACGGCACGTACCATCGTAGGAATGCCATTGATTGTTCATGGCTATAAAACTAGAGAATATAATGATAGAGTGGAAAATCTTTTTAAACTGGTCGGGCTGGACCCTTCCATGATGACTCGTGTCCCTCATGAATTCAGTGGCGGTCAGCGTCAGCGCCTGGGTATCGCACGCGCTCTGGCTTGCCAGCCCGAGTTGATAATCTGTGATGAGCCCGTCTCTGCTCTAGACGTCTCGATTCAGGCACAGATTATTAACTTGTTGGAGGAACTACAGGAAAGGCTGGGGCTTACGTACCTCTTTATCGCCCATGACCTTTCTGTTGTCCAGCACATCAGCAACCGCGTGGCGGTGATGTATCTGGGACGAATTATAGAGATTGCCCATTCAAAAGAGCTATATCAAAATCCCCTCCACCCTTATACCAAGGCGCTGCTTTCCGCCATACCGGTGCCGAACCCGGTGACAGAAAGGGAACGGACCCGCATCATACTAAAAGGCGAGGTGCCAAGCCCCGTCGACCCGCCTTCGGGATGTCATTTTTACCCCAGGTGTAATTTAGCTACCGACGACTGTAAAACGGAAAGACCGCAGTTAGTGGACCTAGGTAATGAACATATGGCCGCCTGCTTCAGGATTTAGATTATTCTATCCCAAATTCGGAGAATGTTCATTCAATAATGACTGTAGTTATTACTCGTTCCGTACGTAGATCGGGATTTCTATGGTGCCGAAGTGAATCGTGCCCATACAGGCATATTATCGTCGCTGAAAGGAGACATTCCCTGTTCTTGGTCATCTATGAGATACTCGGGCGGTTTTACCAAGTCGAAGATTAATGCCTTCTGTTCACACCCGATAACACAAAGTCCGCATCCCATGCACTTTTCTTCATTGATGAACGCCTTAAGTTTTTTAGAACCGGGAACCTTCTTCATCTCGACAGCATTGAAGAAACAACGTTCAACACACTCCTGACAACCGACACAAGACTCAACATCTACTCTAGCCCGATAGCGGCTCGGATTTCTTAGCTGATGGGCTACCCCGTGACGTATCGTTGCTCCCATAACATTACAACAACAATCACAGCAATGGCAGAGTACTCCTCCGTTTTCCTTTCTTATCCCGCCACTCTTGAGAAGTCCGGCTCTCTCAGCCTCGTCCGATATAGCTATGGCTTCTTCTATAGATATCACCTTAAGGCTGGAAGACTGGTTGAGATTAAATTCTGCGTATTTACCGAACTCAAAGCAATTATATACAGGTTTATCGCACTTGTGGGCTCGTACACGGCAGTCGCAATCACTGACGGCCATAACTTCCTGACTCCCCTTCATACGTAACAACGCATGGATATCTTCTTCCGGCAGAATATCCTCCGGTTTGATGCTGGGATTGGAGTCGATGGCTAACCGGGCCGGAATTATCCTAGTCATTATTCCTCCTACAGGAACCTCTTGAGCCACTTTTATACTGCGGGTAATCATCTTCTGTTCGACTTCGGGCATGAAATCATCCCAAGCCTTCCAGAATCCTTCGGGTATATCTTCCTTTTTGGCTTTAGCGATACGTGCAAAAAATCCATGCATCGCCAGATGGAACAGATATTCGTCATATTTATGAAAAAGCAGCCTTCTGCGTTTAAAATCTACAAGCTTTTCAGAGAGGATTTTCTCGTCCATATTCAGCCTTTTCGCTACCTGTTCACACGTTGCAGGTTCAAGGAACTCAAGCAGGAGTTCTCCTTCTTCGGGCTTAAAAAGTACCTTTAAATACTTGATTAGATTCCGGGAACCCGGAAATTCGAATATTTCTGCTATCTTTTCATATACATCATTTTTCATCATCAGGGGCCTCTTTCTGTTCTAAGCTTCTCAAGTCATGTATCTCCGGGACAGACCGGCGTTATATTTCCGGTAGCGACCTGTAATTACAGTCTATTATCGTAGAATATTTAAGTCAATGCAATCATTATGCAAAACATCAACTGCTTGATATGAATTTTTTATGGGCGGGTCAACTTCAGACCTGATGTTTTGGAATAA